>JASLHV010000035.1 GCA_030153205.1 Roseiarcus sp.
CTCGGCGAGATTGAAGATCGCATCCATGTCGTGCTCGACGACGATAAGGGTGCGGCCGCGGCGGATGTTCTTGAGAAGCTGCACTGTTTCACGCCGCTCCTGCGGGCTCATGCCGGCGAGCGGTTCGTCGAGCAACAAAACCGTCGGCGACGTCGCCAGCGCCAATCCGATTTCGAGCCGTCGTTTTTCGCCATAGGCGAGTTCCGCGACCGGCGTATCGGCGCGCTTGGCGAGATCAACGAGCCCCATCGTATAATCGACTTGAGCGGTCAAGTCCGGCAGCGTCGCGGCACGCCGCAAGAAGTCGCTTCGGAAGCGCCCGCGCTTTTCCGCCAGTGCGGCGATGGTGAGATTCTCCCGAACTGTCAGCTTGGTGAAGAGCTGGTTGACTTGATAACTCTTGGTCAGCCCGAGCTGGCATACGTCCGCCACGTCCTTGCCCGTAATGTCTTCGCCGTGAAATAGGACTTGTCCCGCGCTCGGCGCGACCTCGCAAGTCAGCATCTTGAAGAATGTGCTCTTGCCGGCGCCATTCGGGCCGATCACGCCTCTCAGCTCACCGGCGTTCACGGCGAAGGAGACATTGTTGTTCGCGGTCAGGCCGCCATATCGTTTGGTCAGGCCGCGCGCCTCCAACGCTGGGCCGCTATAACCGGCGCCGATTTCCCGCCGTCGTACCGGCGGATTGACGGTCGGCAGCGCGACCACCGTACCAACCGCGGCGCCGGCCTTGTCTCCCCTCGCCGTACCGCGCGTGGCGTAACGCTTCGTCAAATCCTGGATTGCGCCGATCACGCCGTGGCGAAGGAAGGTCACGAGCAGGACGAAAATCACCCCGAGGACCAGCTTCCACGTCGCGCCGAGATGGAGAACTGCCTGTAGAAAGTCCCGCAGATAGAGCCAAACCGCTGCGCCGACCAATGGCCCGAGCAGCGTGCCGGGGCCGCCGATCACGGTCTGCATCACGAGCTGGCCGGACGTATCGAAGGTGAAGGCCTCGGGCGGCATATAGCCTTGCAGAACGCCAAGCAGGCCGCCGGCGAATCCCGCATAGGCCGCCGCGATGACGAAGGCCAGCAGCTTATAGCTATGCACCGCATGTCCGAGCGCCTGGGCGCGCAGAGGATTGTCGCGGATCGCGACAAGGATGCGTCCGACCGGCGAATTGACGATCCGGCGTGCGATGACGATGCCAACGAGGTAGCAGAAGGCGATGAATCCGTACATCGACCAACCGTTGATGACATGGATCGTCGTGAACCCGAGATAGATCGTCGGCCCTGGCACGCCCGGCAGGCCGTTCTCGCCGCCGGTCCAGGCGGAAAGCGGCGAATTTTCGATGAAAAAGAAAACCTGTGCGATGGCGACGGTGATCATCGCGAAATAAATGCCGGTACGGCGTAGCGCGATGAGTCCGACAAGCGCGCCGGTCGCCGCCGCGACGACCATGCCGATCAGCAGCGCCAGGACGACGCTGGAAAAGCCCGCCCGCGTCAAGAGATAGGCGGCGACAAAACCGCCAGTCCCAAAGAAGGCCGATTGGCCAAAGGACAAAAGGCCCGTGTATCCGAATAGAAGATCGAAGCCGATACCGAACAGGCCGAAGGTCAGGATACGGTTCATCGTATCCGGTCCGAAGCCGAGATAGGGCAGAATGAAAGGGGCGACGATGAGGCCGACGGCAGTCAGCACGTCGGGCGTCAAGGTCCGGCGCGACGCAAGGGGGTTTGTCATGGTTCAGGAACGCCCTTGCATGCCGAGAAGGCCGTGCGGACGCAGCACCAGCACCAAAGTCATGACTGCGAATAACATGGCTTGCGAATAGCTTGGATCGACCATCGCGGTAAGGCTGAGAATTTCGCCGGCGATCAGACCGCCGAGGATCGCGCCGGGAAACGATCCGACGCCGCCAATCACGACGACCACGAAAGTCTCGACGAGGATGTCGTCGCCGGCGTCTGGCGTGATCGGCGCGACAGGCGCGTTGACAATCCCTGCAAAACCCGCCGCCATCGCGCCGATGCCGAAGACAATCATGAAGACGCGGTCGATATTGATGCCGAGCATGTCGACCATCGACGCGTCCTCGATGCCGGCGCGCACGATCATGCCGAGACGGGTGCGGTAGAGAACGACATAGAGAATCGCTAGCGCCACCGCCACGATCGCGACTACCGCCAAGCGATAAGTTGGGTAGATCATAAAGCCGAGATGGGTGATCCCGGACGCCCAGTGCGGCGCAGGAACGGTCTGCGACAGGCTGCCGAATCCGAAACGCACCAATTCGACGAAGACGATGCCGAGCCCGAAAGTGACGAGGATCTGATCCTCGGGCGGCCGGCTGTAGAAACGGCTGATCACCAGCCGCTCCATGACGACGCCCACGACAAGAACGAAGAGCGCGCCGGCGAGTACGGCGACGACATAAGAACCGGTGAATTGATACGCTACGAAGCCGGCGTAACCGCCGAGCATGAACATGGCGCCATGCGCGAGATTAAGAACGCCCAGCGTTCCATAGATGATGGTCAGGCCGGAGCTGATCAGCGCGAGCAGCGCGCCCAGCACCAGGCCGTTGAACATCTGCGAAACGAAATTAGACCAACTGAGCACTTACCGACCCCGCGCCCGGATTCGAGGCGCTGAGCTTTACGTATAGCTGCCGAGCTTGCAACCGAAGGCGTCCGGCGCCTGCATCAGACCTTCGCCCGCCACCACTTCGACGACGTCATAGAAATCATCGGCGCCTTTCATCGAAGCGGGCTTCTTGCCGCGAACGATCACGACCGGCCGTACGAGTTGATGGTCGGCGCCTCGGAACCAAACTTCTCCGACTGTCGATTGAACATGCTGGCCGGCCTCATAGGCCTTGATCACGTCAGGAGGATAGAAGCTCTTGGCTCTCTCGACGGCGTCCGCCCACATGGCGATCTGCATATAGGCGCAGTTCGCGCCCCATTCCGGATTGCTGTTATATTTGGCGCGGAAAGCGTCATTAAACATTTTGGCAAGCGGGAAACGGTCCTCGAGAGTCCACCAATAGTCGGTGGCGGCGAAAACATTCTGCATCGTCTCGGCGCCGACCTCCTTGGCGAGGAACGGCGTGTTGTACGGGACGACCAGCGTCATCTTGTCGAGAATGCCGAAGTCCTTGGCCTGTTTGATCGACAGGATCGCGTCGCGGCCGAAATTGATGTTGATCACGACATCCGCGCCGCTGTTGGCGACATTCAAGAGGTAGCTGCTGAATTCGGTCGTCCCGAGCGGCGAGACCTGGTTGGTCGCCGTCGTCCAGCCGCCTTCCTTGACATATTCCTCCATCGAGGCATGGACGGTGTGGCCGTAGGTATAGTCCGGCGTCAGGTAGGCGACCTTTTTGTCCTTGCCGAGATTCTTGATCAGCACCGGCGCGATCGCCTTGGCCGCCGTCTGGGCGTAGAAACACTCACGGAAAGAGTAACGGACGCAGTCCTTGCCGGTCGTGTCGTTCGAGCCCGAAATACCGGGAAGATAAATGACCTTCTCGCGGTCGGCGGCCTTGTTGTCGGCAACCGCCTCGGCGCTCGACACGGAGCCAGTCAGCAAAACCGCTTTGTTGTCGGTGATGAATTTCGACAGGTTCTGCACGGCCGTGTTGGGCTTGGCCTCGCTGTCGGCGATGCCGTGTTTTACTTCCTTGCCAAGCACGCCTTTCTTGATGTTCGGCGAAATCTTCGACATCAGCTCATTGCCGGCGTTGAGGTGCTCGAGCGCCAGTTCATAGCCCTTGATCAGATCTTCGCCCGCGGCGGCGTAGGTGCCCGTTCGCGGCACACTGATGCCCACGAAGACGGAAGAACCGGACGAACCGTCGGGATAAGAGCCAAGCGCCGGATGATCTTCCGCCAGCGCGCCGCCGATGAAGCCCATCGGCAGGAAGACCCCGCCGGTCAGCCCCGCGCCCGCCCGAAGCAGGCTGCGTCGCGAGAGGTTCCGCATGAGTTCGCTATCTAGGCCCGGCATCAATAATCTCCTCCCTCGGGATTTAATCGGCCGCTGCAACGGCGCGCATATGTCATTAGCTGGCGTCGAGTGTCTTGCGGAACGCTGCAAGCTTGGCCGCCGACCTTTCGCTGTCGGTTACATTTGGTTGCGGGCAACCTAGAAGCGAGATTCGGCGATTGGAATTCGACAATAGTCTGAAACGACTTACACCTCGGTTCTCCTGTGGCGACCGGGGGGCAATCCCACGAGATTCGTCGAGCCGCCGCATTCTTGTATACTCGGCCCGGAGCGTTGGAGCCCATTCGTGAATCGTGCTTCTAAAATCAATATCGCTGCTCTAGCGGTCATCGCCATGGCCGCCGGAAGTCTTGGCGGTTGCGGCCGCGCCGGCCCGCTTGAGCCGCCCCCGGACGCGCAAGCGACCGCCAGACAGGAGTCGAAGGACGCCAATGGCGACCCGACCATTCCGCACGCGCATCCAAGGCCCAAACCGATCGAAGCGCCGAAACAATCCTTCTTTCTCGATCCGTTGCTCTAAAACGCCGCCATGCATCATTTCTCTTACCGCGACGGCGTCATGTGCGCTGAGGACGTCGATCTGCGCGAAATTGCCCGTGCGGTCGAGACGCCCTTCTATTGCTATTCCAGCGCGACGATCGAGCGGCACTACCGCGTCTTTTCGGCCGCCTTCACAGGCGTCGATGCGCTGATCTGCTACGCCATGAAAGCTAATGCAAACCAGGCGGTGTTGCGGATTCTGGCGCGGCTGGGGGCCGGCATGGACGTCGTCTCGCAAGGCGAATTGCGCCGCGCCCGGGCGGCGGGCGTCCCCGGCGCCAAGATCATTTTTTCCGGCGTCGGCAAGACTCGCGAGGAAATGGCGCTTGGCCTCGATGAGGACATCCTCTGCTTCAATGTCGAATCGGAGCCCGAACTCGACGCGCTTTCGGACCTCGCCGTCTCGCGCGGGCAAAGGGCGCGCGTCGCCATTCGAGTCAATCCGGACGTTGATGCGCGCACCCACGCCAAGATTTCGACTGGCAAGTCGGAAAACAAATTCGGTGTGCCGATCTCGCGCGCTCGGGAGGTCTATGCTCACGCCAAGAGCCTGCCGGGGCTTATCGTCACCGGCGTCGACATGCATATCGGCTCGCAGATCGTCGATTTACAGCCTTTCGACGACGCCTTCGCGCTGCTCGCCGATTTCGTTCGCCAATTGCGCGCCGACGGCCATGCCATCGATCATATCGATCTCGGCGGCGGCCTTGGGGTTCCCTATCGTCGCGACAATGACCCGCCGCCGCATCCCGAGCGCTACGCGGAAATCGTCAAGCGCCGGACGCAGGGGCTCGACTGTTCGCTAGTCTTCGAGCCCGGCCGCCTGATCATCGGCAACGCCGGCGTGCTGGTTACAAAAGTGATCTACGTGAAGCGCGGCGCCGGACGCAATTTCATCATTGTCGACGCCGCGATGAACGATCTGATCCGGCCGACGCTCTATGAGGCGCATCACGACATCCTGCCTGTTGTCGAGCCGGCCGAGACGGCAAGGCGAATCAGGGCGGATGTGGTCGGGCCCGTCTGTGAAAGCGGGGATTATCTCGCACTCGATCGCGAACTTGCCGAACCGGCGCCGGGCGATCTCCTGGCGGTCATGACCGCCGGCGCTTATGGCGCGGTTCAGGCCGGAACTTACAATTCGCGGCTCCTCGTCCCTGAGGTTTTGGTCAACGGCGCCGCATTTGCTACTATCCGTCCGCGCCCCAGTTACGAGGACTTGATCGGTCTCGACAAAATTCCGCCGTGGTTGACGTGAGGCTGGCCTGACCGCGCCAGTGCGGCGAAGGAGAATGATTTGAGCAACGGCGCGCCAACGCCGAGCCAAGAATCGCACCGCCCCCTTGGAGGCGCCGTGACCGCGGCGCGGACGCGGCTGCGCCGGCTTTCGGCTGCGGCCGGTTGGGTTCTCGCCTGGGAGCGAACCTGGCCACCTATCGCCTGGGCGCTGACGATCGTTCTGGTTTTCCTGTCCTGCTCGTGGTTCGGCCTGTGGTTTGTCGCGCCGCCTCTCGGCCGCGCCGCCGGCGTCCTGATTTTCGCCGCCGCGCTGGCTTTCGTTCTGGCGCCGCTGGCGCGCAGTCTGATCGCAGCCCGGCGCGACAAAGACGCTTTGGCGCGCCTTGATCGCGACAGCGGCGCGCCGCATCGTCCGGCGTCGTCCAGCGTCGATCGGCTCGCCGATCCTGTCGCCGATGAGGCCACCCGCGCGCTTTGGCGGCTGCATCAGCGCCGGCTTGCGCAACAGATCGACCGGATCGCGCTCGCGCCGCCTTCGCCGCGCATGGTCGAGCGCGACCGTTTTGCTCTGCGGCTGGGGGCTTTAGCGCTGGCGATCGCCGCAGGCTTCGTCGCCGGGCCGGAGAAATACGCCAGGATTGCCGAAGCTTTCGATTGGCGGACAGACGCTGCGCCGGCGCAAGGTTTCCGCATCGACGCCTGGATCGATCCGCCCGCCTTTACCGGCAAACCGCCGATCATGCTCGACGCTCTCGGTAAAACCGCAGACGGGCAGCCGGTCAAGATCGAAACGCCGGCAGGCTCGACGCTCATCCTGCGCGCTGACGCAGAAGAGGTCGCGGCTAAGGTCGAGGGCGCCCTGACGCCGGTCGCGCCGGCCCAAACTTCAGCCGACAAAGCCGCGGCCGCGGCTGGCCATGATCCCAGAGAGCGCCGCTGGACCGTCAAGGGCTCCGGCAAACTCACCATAAGCCGGCGAGGCTCTCAGCTCTCCGCCTTCGACATCGTCGGCCTCGCCAACGGCAAGCCTGTCATCGCGCTACTCGGGCAACCACATCCCAATGCCCGTGGCTCGCTGACGCTTCGCTATCGCACCGCCGATCAATATGGCCTTGCTGCCGCCGAGGCGGATTTCGCCAAGCCCTCGTCCGGCGACAAGCCGCCGGCGCGCTCCCTGGTCGAGCCGCCGCATATGGCGTTGCAATTGCCGCCAACAGCGACCGGCGCAGGCGAAGCGCAAACGACAAGCGATCTTTCCGACCACGCCTGGGCCGGCGCCCATGTGATGATGACGCTGCGGGCGGACAATATCGCCGGCGAAGAAGGAAAGAGCGAGCCCGTCGAGATCACGCTGCCGCAGCGAACATTTACCGAGCCTCTGGCGAGAGCGCTCGTCGAACAGCGGCGCGGTCTTGCGCTCGATCCCGATCATAATCGCGGCCATGTCGCAGAAACGCTTGACGCTTTGTCGCTCGCGCCAGAGGTGTTTGGCGCCAGCGCCAGTATCTATCTCGGCTTGAACGCGGCGCAGACGCGCCTCGCCGCCGCACGTTCAGACACCGATCTCATTGGCGTCTGCGACCTTCTGTGGGCGATGGCCCTGCAGATCGAAGACGGCGACGCCTCTCAGGCGGAACGCGACCTGCGCGCGGCCGAGCAGCGTTTGCGCGAAGCGCTGGATCGCGGCGCGAGCGATGAAGAAATCCGTGAGCTCATGAAGGACCTGCGCGCCGCTGCGCAAAATTTCGCGCGCGAACTCGCCGAAAAAGCGCAGAAACAGAACGGCGCCAATTCCGAGGATTCCGACGAGGCGACGCTGGACGCCCAGGATTTGCAAAGCCTGCTCGATCGCATGGAGGATACCGCGCGCAACGGCGACAAGGCGCAAGCGCAAGCCATGCTCGATCAATTGCAAAATCTCTTCGAGAACATGCATGGCGCGCGGCGCGGTCAAATGAGTCAGGCGGAGCGGGAGATGCGCCGGCAGATGGGCGCGCTCGACAAACTTCTGCGCGATCAGCAGTCTTTGCGCGACAAGACCTTCCGCCGCGACCAGCGCGAGCGCATGCGCCGTTCGTCCCCCGATTGGCTTGGGCAGGGTCAATCCGAGTCGCCGGACGAAAACAATCCAGGCATGAACAAGGACGAAGGCGCCAATCAGCCCAATCCTTTTGGTAAAGGCGACGGCGATCAGGATGCCGACGAAGCGCCACTCGACCAACAGCAGCAGGCCTTGCGCGATCGGCTCGCCGAATTGCAGCGCCAGCTCAAAGGCCTCGGCGCGAAAGGTGAAAAGGGATTTGACGACGCCGACGGCGCCATGAGCGAAGCCGAACGCGATTTGAAAGGAGACGGCGCCGGCAAGGACGGGCCGCCGAACGCCCGCGGCCGCACCGGCAAAGGCGACGCCGTCGAGGCGCAGGGGCGCGCGCTGCAGGCGCTGCGCGAAGGCGCCGAAGGGCTGCAGAAGCAGATGCAGGGGCAAGGTCAGGGCGAGGGGGAATCCGAGACCGCCGTCGAACCCGGCCAGGGTCGAGGCCGACAAGGCCGCGATCCTCTCGGCCGCGAATTCGGCACGATGGGCCGCGGCGCCGCCATGGGGCCGCTAGGCGATGCGATCGGGGCGGCCGAACGCGCCCGCCGCGTCATGGAGGAGCTCCGCCGGCGTCTCTCCGATCCGAGCCGGCCTGGCGAAGAGCGCGATTATCTCGAACGTCTGCTCAATCGCGATCTGCCGGATTGAGGCCGTAAGCCGTCCCGCGATCGGCGCAACCTGCTATACATCGCCCTTTCATCCAGGAGCGCGCCTCGCCTCATGCATGCTTTTTCGAATGTCGGCGTCGCCGTCGCCTTGGGCGCGGTCACCCTGGTCCTGGTGCTTGGCCTCGCCAACATGCTGCGTGGCGGCGCCTCCAATACGTCGCAGCAACTCATGCGCTGGCGCGTCGGCTTGCAATTTGTCGCCATCGTCCTCATCGTCATCGTGCTGTTGACGCGTATGCATTAAGGCGCGTCGAGTCGAAGAGATCGATGGTTAAGCTCAACAAAATCTATACGCGCACCGGCGACGATGGAACGACGGCGCTTGGCGACGGGACGCGCCGCCGCAAGGATGATCCGCGCGTCGTCGCTTATGGTTCGGTCGATGAGACGAACAGCGCCTTGGGCATCGCGCGCCTTTCAACCGCCGGCTCCGCGAACGAAGATCTCGCTGTGATCGATCGTGTGCTGGCGCGGGCGCAGAACGATCTCTTCGACCTCGGGGCTGATCTTTGCGTACCGGTCGAGAAAAAAATCGAAAGCCAAAAGAGGGCTCATGCGCCGCTGCGCGTCGCCATAAGCCAAGTCGAAGCGCTGGAGAAAGCTATCGACGAACTCAACGCCGATCTTGCACCTTTGCGCTCCTTCGTCTTGCCAGGCGGCGCGCCGGCGGCGGCGGCTCTCCATATGGCGCGCACGATCTGCCGCCGAGCCGAGCGCGACATGACGATGCTTGCTTCCATCCAAGGCGAAGAGGTCGGCGCCGCCGCGCTCGCCTATGTCAATCGTTTGTCGGACTATCTCTTCGTCGCCGCCCGCTACGCCAATGAGCGCGGTGCGAAAGACGTACTCTGGATCCCGGGCGCCAATCAGGGCGCGTGAAACTCAGTCAAGGAAAAATGAGCAAATACGTCTTCGAACCGCTCGCCGTCCCCACATTGCCGATCGCCGGCCTCGACACACTTTATCCGGTGGCGCGCATTTTCTGTGTGGGTCGCAACTATGAAGAGCATGCCCGCGAGATGGGTCATGTCGTCGATCGCGAAAAGCCGTTCTACTTTTCAAAAAGCGCTACGACCTTGCGTCATTCCGGCGCGACGATTCCCTACCCGCCCGGTACGACGAACTATCATTTCGAGTGCGAACTCGTCGTGGCCATCGGCGGTCCAGCCTTCAAGATCGCGGCGAGCGAAGCCGAGAAAGTCATTTATGGCTACGCCTGCGGACTCGACATGACGCGGCGCGATCTGCAGCTCTCGGAACGCGCCAAGCAGCGACCCTGGACGCTCGGCAAGGATGTCGAGGCGAGTGCGCCGGTATCGGCTCTCGCGCCGGTTTCCGCGATCGGTCATCCCAAGAAAGCGCGCATCACTTTGAAGCAGAACGGTGAGACGCGGCAGGACAGCGACATTAGCGAGCTCGTCTGGTCTGTGCCGGAAATCATCGCTCATCTCTCCGGCTTCTATCATCTCGGGCCAGGCGATCTCATCTTCACGGGTACGCCGGCCGGCGTTGGCCCGGTCTCGCCGGGCGACCGGCTGGAAGGATCGATCGCGGACGTCGGGGACCTCTCGGTGAGCATTGGACCGGCGCAGTGATCGGCGAAGCGCCCGATCTCGTCACGGCGATCGGGGTCATTAGCGGCACGTCGATGGACGGGGTCGACGTCGCCGTTATTTCGAGCGACGGCGAAAGCATCGTCGAGCCTGGCCCCGGCGCGACATTCTCATACCCCGACGAGACCCGAGACGCCTTGCGCCGGATCATCACGGATCCCGTCGCTGCGAAAGGCCCTCTCGAAAATCTCGAGCGCGCCGTCACCGACGCCCATGTCGCGGCGGTGCGGGAGTTCATGACTGAATATGGGCTCGACAATCGTAGCGTCGCGCTCGTCGGTCTCCACGGCCAAACCATCTTGCATCTTCCGCACGAGCGCTTCACTCGGCAGCTCATGGACGGCGCGCGCGCCGCGCAAACGCTGGGGATCGACGTCGTATGTGATTTTCGTAGCGCCGATGTCGCCGCGGGCGGTGAAGGCGCGCCTTTCGTTCCGCTCTATCACGCCGCCGTTTCGGCCGCCGCCCAGCGCCCGCTCATGGTGCTCAATTGGGGCGGCGTCGGTAATGTCACTTATCTTGGCGCTGCGGGCGAGATCGTCGCCTTCGACACCGGCCCCGCCAATGCGCTGCTCGATGATTTCGTGATGCGTCGTCGCGGCCTCACCCATGACGCTGGCGGCGCGCTCGCGGCGAGCGGGCGCGCTGATAAAGCGATCCTGGCGCAGCTTATGCGCGATCCCTATTTCGATCGCGCGCCGCCGAAGTCTCTCGATCGCAATCACTTCCATCAACTGGCGACGGCGGTCGATGCGCTTGACGACGCCGATGGCGCTGCGACGCTCGCCGCCTTTACCGTCGAAGCCACGGCGGCTGCGTCGCGATTCTTCGCAGCCAAGCCGCAACGCTGGCTGGTGACGGGTGGCGGGCGGCGCAATAGTACTTTGATGAAGGCGCTCGGCGCAACACTCGGAAGTTCCGTCGAACCGATTGAGGCGATTGGCTACGACGGCGACGCCCTCGAGGCGCAATGCTTCGCTTATCTCGCCATCCGCTCGCGTCGCAATCTGCCGCTCTCCCTGCCGACAACAACGGGCGCGCCGCAGGCGATGACCGGCGGCACCTTTTGGCGGCGGCGCTAACGCTCGTATTTAGTACGGATAATAGGGGCAGCCGTAGCCCGGCATAACGGCGAACGGCCAGGGGCAGTCATAGCCGTACCCGTAGCCGTAATAGCCGCCCCAATAGGGTCCGCCGCCATAATAGCCGCCGCCCCATCCATGACGCCAGCCGCCACCATGCCAACCGCCGCCGTGCCACATATGGCCGCCGCCCATCATGCCGCCGTGGAAGCCGCCATGAAAACCGCCGCCGTGGAACCCTCCGCCGCCTCCATGGAAATGGGCCGCAAGGGCCGGCGTCGTACCGGTGACAGTCGCCAGTCCCATCGCGATCGCGATTGCGCCGGCCGTTTTTTGCTTGAAAGACATTTGCATTATTGTCTCCTGTCTGAAGCGTCGGCCGCATCCGATACCGCTATTATGTGAAGATAAGCGCTTGATCGCGAGGCGCCAGACATTTTCACTCAATTGAAATTGATTTTAAGCGAGAGAGTAAACCAGCGCGCCGAAACGACGCGCGTGGCGACGCCGCCGATTGTACATCGGCCTGGCCGCGCACGGCGGCGAGCGTCGTCTCTTTTGACGACAAATCCTCAGCAAATATTCACGGGCTCGACGCCGATGTACCGTCCCGCATTGTCGTAAATCGGCGAATAGATCGCGCAACTGTCGCCGCTCAGCGCAAGGCCCGCGGCCGCGAGGCCTTCGAGGCCGAAAACGTCTCCGCCCCACAGACCGTCATAGTCGGTGTAGTAGGCGCCGTCGCCATATCCGCTGTACCCGCCATAGCCGCCCCATAAGCCGAAGCGGCCGCCGTTTCGGCCGTCTCGCCAGTGACTGCCGAGACCCGACGCAAAGCCATAGGGCCGCCCAAGGCCGTGACCCGCCCAAGCGTTGCCGAACCGTCCAGCGAAGCGATGGCCGCCCCAATGGCGGCCCGCCATCACGCTGTGAAAGCCGCCGCCGTGGAAGGCATGCGCGAAGCCACCGTGGAAACCGCGCCCGCCACCCATTCGGAAACCGTGGAATCCGCCGAAGCCGTGAAAGCCGGCGAATCCGTGGCGAAACCCGCCGCCATGAAATGCCCCTCCGTGGAAGCCTCCGCCGTGAAACCCGCCTCCATGAAATCCGCCTCCATGAAACCCGCCGCCGCCGTGAAAATGCGCCGCTTCGGCGGAACTCGTCGCGCCGCCGATCGCGACGCCAACGGCCAAGGTCGCTGCGAGAAGTCTGGTTTTGATGGTCATGGTCCTCTCCTTGAAGCCGGCGGGCTTCGGAAAGCTCAGGGGGCGCCGCCAAGGAGAAACGCGGGGAGCCGAAAAAATGCTCCGGATCGTATTTTAAAGAATTTGTTACAAAGCTCGAAACTGTCAAAGTAACAAAAAAGGCCCCGCCGAAGCGGGGCCAGGGAACGGGGAACGCTGAGGGGCGCAGCGTCCCGTACGCCGGTCGGGGAGGACCGGCGGAGCCATAAAACTGGCGAATTAGCAAATGTTGACCGGCTCCTGGCCCATATAGCGGCCAGAGGGGTCGTAGACCGGACGATACCGGGTGCATTCATATTGCGAGGCAGCGATAGCGCCAGCGGCGAGGCCGAGAACGCCGAGCGCAATGCCCGGGCCCCAACCGCCGCGATGATAGCCGCCATGCCAATGGGCGGAAGCGGGGGTCGGGCTAGCGACCGAGAAACTAAGGGTGAGGGCTGCCAAAGCCGCCGCGACTGTCTTTTTCAAGTTGGCGGACATGATGAACTCCCGTTGCGGATCGCTCGCGAGGGGCTTTGCGATCAAATGATGCGATCAGGTTACGGGATGGAGTCGCGATAGCGATCGGATAAGTACGTAACGAAAATGTGATTAGATTCGGGCTGATAAAAAAGGCCCCGCCGAAGCGGGGCCAGGAACGGGGAACGCTGAGGGGCGCAGCGTTCCGAGCGCCGGCTTGGGGGAGCCGGCGAATGCGTCGTGCTTATCAGCACATATTGACGGGTCTTTGACCGAGGTAATTCCCCCACTGGTCATAAGAAGGCTGATAGGCCACGCAGCCCGCGTCGCCGTAGTACCCGCCGTAATAGTAAGGCGCCGCAAGCGCTGCGCCGGCCAGCGCGCCAGCCGCGAGCGGCAAGCCCCAACCCCAGCCGCCGCCATGCCAACCGCCGCGCCATCCGCCGCCGCCGTGCCATCCGCCATGGAACCCGCCGCCGCCATGCCATGGGCCAGCCGCTGACGCGGGCGTGGTCGCGCCAACTGTCGCAACGCCTAGGGCGATCGCCGCAACTGAGACCGCAGCAATTTTGGTCAATGTCGTGCGCATGATCGAACTCCGTCCATCTCAAATCAAACGCCAAGCGCTTCCGCTTTGTGCGTTTGCAACTCGCCAAGCGAAAAAAGGTTCGCGCTTGAACGAGGATTCTTGATGCTCGATTAATGACTCTTTGGCGCCGTGCTAAGGGCCTATTTGTGTCGAATAAGCATTGCGCGGTACGATATGAATATTCATTCAGAAAAGCCGATTTTCAAGGGGCGCCGATTCTAAATATTCGTTCATGTCCCGGCATAGAAACCGTAATGTTACGACTTCCGAATTCCATATGACGCCGCCAGTCGAGAACTATTACTCACGTGGGCGTTATTTTGACAGCCGCTTGATCCAAAGTCTAGCTTGACGACGCACATTGGCGGGCGCGGCCCCACCATAGCTCGTGCGGCTTTTTACCGAACGCTCGACGCCGAGGATGGTAAACACCTCTTCGTTAATACGAGGCTCTATCGCTTGCATTTCCGCGAGCCGCAGTTTCTCGAGGGCGCAGCCGCGCTCCGATGCGACGGCGACGATGCGACCGGTAATGTGATGTGCGTCGCGGAACGGAATCATCAGACGCCGCACCAGCCAATCGGCAAGATCGGTCGCTGTGGCGTAGCCCGCGCCAGCCGCCGCCTTCATGCGTTTCACATCCGGCGTCATGTCGCGAACCATGCCGGTCATCGCGGCGACGACGAGGGAGAGCGTTTGTAACGCGTCGAAGACGCCTTCTTTGTCCTCTTGCATGTCCTTGGCGTAAGCGAGCGGCAATCCCTTCATCACCGTCAGCAAGCCGAGCAAGGCGCCGAAGATGCGTCCGGACTTGGCGCGTGCGAGTTCCGCCGCGTCAGGATTGCGTTTCTGCGGCATGATCGAAGAACCGGTCGAGAAAGCGTCCGATAGTTTCACGAAGCCGAATTGAGGCGTCGTCCAAAGTACGATCTCTTCGGCGAAACGCGAAAGATGTACCGCCGCGATCGCCGCCGCCGCGATCGCCTCCAGCGCAAAATCGCGGTCGGCGACACTGTCGAGCGAATTGGCGGTCGGCCGGTCGAAGCCGAGCGCTCGAGCGGTCATTTCGCGGTCGATCGGAAAAGAAGTGCCGGCAAGCGCGGCGGCGCCGAGCGGACTTTCGTTTAGCCTCTTGCGCGCGTCGGCGAAACGGCCGCGATCGCGCGCCAGCATTTCGACATAGGCGAGGAGATGATGGCCGAAGGTCACCGGCTGCGCCGATTGCAAATGCGTGAAGCCGGGCATGACCGAGCCGGCGTGTTCCAGCGCGCGCTCCGCCAAAACATGCTGCAAGGCCGCGATTTGCCCATCGAGCATGTCGATCGCATCGCGCACCCAGAGTTTCAAATCGAGCGCGACCTGGTCGTTGCGCGACCGCGCGGTGTGGAGTCGGCCGGCCGTCGGGCCGACCAAAGCCGCGAGGCGCGACTCGACATTCATATGAATGTCTTCGAGCGCGCGCGAGAAGGGGAAGCGGCCAGCCTCGATTTCGGCGCCGACCTCGTCTAGACCCTCGGCGATGGCGGCTGCGTCGGCCTTGGCGATGATGCCTGTTTCGGCCAGCATGGCGACATGGGCTTTGGAGCCGGCAATGTCTTGGGCGGCGAGTTTGCGGTCGAAATCGATCGAGGCGTTGATCTCCTCCATGATCTTCGACGGTCCGCTGGCAAAGCGCCCGCCCCACATCTTGTTGCTCATCAACGCCTCGGGAAGAATTTAAAATGACAGGTGAAAAGGCCGGAATCCGGCGCCGAGCGCCTTTGATCGCGATCGCGGTCATCGCTGTCGCGGCGGCGGCTGGGCTCGCCGTCCTATACGGGAAGGGGACCGCCGGCAAGGACGAGGCGGCCCTCTGCCCCAACGCCGCCATCCTGGCGCAACGCCTTATTCCGCTGGCCAAGGGCGAGGTCGCGGCGCTTGCCGTCGACAAACGCCCGGTCCCGGCCGTCGCCGTCTCCTTCAACGCGCCAGACGGCAAAAAGCTGACCCTCGCCGATTTCCGTGGCCGGAGCGTGCTTCTCAACCTCTGGGCGACCTGGTGCGTGCCCTGCCGCGCGGAAATGCCGGCTCTGGATCGGCTTCAGGCGAAATTCGGCGGTCCGGATTTTCAAGTCGTCGCCGTCAATATCGACCAGGTCCGGCTCGACAAGCCCAAGGCTTTTTTCGCCGATACGGGCGTTAAAAACCTCAACCTTTACGCCGACCCGAGCGGCGATGCGTTCGAGGCGCTAAAGGTCGCGGGCAAGGCGCTCGGCCTGCCGACCAGCCTGCTGATCGACAAGGACGGCTGCGAGGTGGGCGTTATGGCGGGGCCGGCCTCCTGGGACAGCCAGGACGCCGAAGCCGCGGTATCGGTCCTGTTGGGGCTCACCGCGCGACCGGGCCAGAACGGCTAAGGCGCGCACCGGCGCGACAAGAAGGCGAATCTGCTTGTCGTACCCTGGGAGCGTCTTTCCAACGCCAGCGATCCCCAGCAAGCTCGCGGAGAGGATCTTGATACTTTGGAAATCGCGCCCATCTGTTGGAGAGCGATTCTGGATATTGCAGGGCGCTTATGGCTGAAATCGACACTCTTTGGACGCTGTTGTCGCAATCGGCCGATCCGGCTGTCGCGACGTCACTGAGGTCTGTCGTCGAGACAGGCGAAGACATTGCGTTGAATCGCATCAATCCGCTCGTCTTCGCGGCCAATCACCGCCATGACGAAGAGCGTGTGATCAGCACATTGGTTCATGCCGCGCGGCTCGGCATTTTCGATTTGTCCTGGAACGTGTTGTGTTCGAGCTGCGGCGGCGTGCTCGAGGTAGGCGGCGGCCTCAAGACGATCGACCGCCGCGAGTATTTCTGTGCGTTTTGCGCTCAAAATAACGAGCCGACGCTGGACGAATTGGTCGAAGTGACGTTCACCGTCAATCCGCGCATCCGCCGCATCGCCGCGCATGATCCCGAAGGGCTGCCGCTCGCCGAATATATGCGGCAGGTTTTCTTCGGCTCCGGCTCCGATCTGCCCGACGATATCGAGGCGGCGATCAACGCCGTTACGCTGGACGTCATGGATCTTGCCCCTGGCGAGAAGGCGGCGATGTCGCTGACCCTGCCGGAAGGCTTGATCATCCTGCTCGATCCGGTCACCCATTCAACATTGTTTCTCGACGTGAAGGGTGAACCGACGCATGAGCGTCGCAATGTCTCGCTCGTCTTCAGCGATCTGCACGCTCATGCCGGCACGCTGTCGCTTCAGCCTGGGCCGGCGCGAATTTCGCTCGAGAATAGAGCCGCGAAACGGACGATTCCGGGTCTTTGGGTGGCTGGCGAGGCGATGCACCAAAATCTCAGCAAACGCCGGGCGTTTCTGACCGCGACGCGGCTGTTGAGCAATCAGACCTTCCGCGATCTTTATCGTACCGGCACGCTCGAGAAGGACCAGCGGTTTAAAATCACCAATCTGACTTTCCTCTTTACCGACCTAAGAGGTTCGACGGCGCTTTACGATCGGATCGGCGATCTCGCGGCCTATGATTTGGTGCGTGATCACTTCAGCGCGCTGCTGCGATCGGTCGACGCCGAAGGAGGCGCGGTCGTCAAGACAATCGGCGATGCGGTCATGGCGACCTTTCCGACTTCCGATCGTGCGGTACGGGCGGCGATGAAAATGCGTGGCGCGATGCGCGAGATTAATGGAGCGCGCGGCAACGAAGATCTGGCCCTCAATATCGGCCTACATGAAGGGCCGTGCCTTGCCGTCATGCTCGACGAGCGACAGGATTATTTCGGCCAGACGGTCAATGTCGCCGCCCGCGTCCAGGGCCTCGCCGATCCGAGCGCGATTCTGGTCACCAGGCCGATTGTCGAATCCCCCGAAGTGGCGCGGCTATTGGCCGAGGCTGGTTTGAACGCGAACGAACGTTCATCGACTTTGCGCGGCGTTTCCGAGCCAGTATCGGTTTATGAGCTGCGATCCGCGTTGGGCGATAGCCGCGGCGATGACAGCAAGCTGCGGCGACTTTATGCTTGAGCCGGCTTAGTCGCGCCCACCTTGAAGGTCTCTTTCAAGGGTAACGAGCCGCCAAAATGGGGCCTCTAATGGCTGAAACCGACACCCTTTGGACTTTGCTGGGACAGTCCGCCGATCCAGCCGTCGCCGCTTCGCTAAAGAGCCTTGTCGAAACCGGCGAGGACCGCTCCCTCAATCGCGTCAATGCGCTCGCCTTCGCCGCCAAGCACGGACATAGCGAAGAGGCGACGATCACGGCGATGATCCACGCTTCGCGGCTCGGCTTGTTCGATCTCTCCTGGAACGTCCTATGCCCCGGCTGCGGCGGCGTTCTCGAGTCGGGCGGCGCCCTGAGGACGATCAATCATCACGACTATTTCTGCTCACTCTGCGCCGGGTCCTACGAGCCGACGCTGGATGAGCTCGTCGAAGTGACATTCACGGTCAATTCGCGCACTCGCCATATCGCAGCGCATGATCCCGAAGGGCTGTCGCTTCCGGAATATGTCCGCCAGATTTTCTGGGGTTCGGGCGTCGACTTGCCGGAAGACATCGGCGCGTTGATGAACGATCTGACTCTCGACGCCATTGAGCTCGCGCCCGGCGAAAAAGCTGCGATGTCGCTCTCGCTGACAGAATCCTTCATCATCGTATTCGACCCGGTCACCCACACGACGCTGTTTGTCGAGGTCACAGGCGAGCCGACGCAAGAGCGGCGCAATGTCCCACTCGTCTTCAGCGATTTTCACGCGCATGCGGGTAAGCAAACGCTGCGGCCAGGACCTGTTCGGTTCTCCTTCGAGAACAAAGCCGCGAAACGAACGCTTCCCGGTCTGTGGATCGCCGGGGATACGATGCATAATGTTCTCGGCAAACGCCGGCCCTTCCTGACCGCGACGCGGCTGATGAGCAACCAGACCTTCCGCGATCTCTATCGAACCGGCACGCTCGACAAAGATCAGCGCTTCAAGATTACCAATCTAACGATTCTGTTCACCGATCTCAGAGGTTCGACGGCGCTTTACGACCGCATTGGCGATCTTGCCGCCTATGATCTTGTTCGCGGCCATTTCGGCGCGCTGCTCGAAACCGTCGCCACGGAAGGCGGCGCAGTCGTCAAGACAATCGGCGACGCCGTGATGGCGACTTTTCCGACGCCGGATCGCGCGGTACGGGCGGCTATGGGCATGCGCGGCGCCATGCGCAAGCTCAACGACGCGCGCGGCAACGAGGATCTTGCGCTGAACATTGGCCTGCACGAAGGCCCATGTCTCGCCGTTATGCTCGACGAACGGCAGGATTATTTCGGACAGACGGTCAATGTCGCCTCACGCGTACAGGGCCTAGCCGATCCAAGCGCGATCTTGGCGACGAAGCCTGTCGTCGAAGCCACGAATGTCGCGAAAATTTTGTCCGACGCCGGCGCCACTGTGACGCCGCGCCAAGCGTCCGCGTTGCGAGGGGTGAGTGAAGCGGTCGCGGTCTACGAAATCCGGTGACTTACGGGAGAGCCGTGATGGCGATGGCCTCCATCACATAGGGCGCATAGCGAAAGTCTCGGATTCGCGCGATGTGATCGCCGTCCCAGTCGAGGATGACAATGTAATTTTGCGGCTCGGCGTTTGGGTCGTTGAGAACCAGGGCGAGCCGACCGTCGGCGAGGCAAGTCGCGACGCGGCAAGCGGGATTCTCGCTATAATGGGTGAAATAGCGCGCCACCTCGGCGCAGCTGTCGAGACGACGGCGATTGTAGAGATCGAGCCTCACGTCCTCGGCGAGAAGGTCACGCAAAGCGTCGAATTCGCGCGCATTGAAACGGTCGGCATAGGCACGGAGCCGGTTTCGCTCACCGGGGTCGAGCAGCGGCGGCGAAGAACAGTCCTCAGCATGCGACAGTATTCGCAAACGGGTTCGCGCGCGATTGAGAGCCGCCTTCGCCGCGATGAGGGTGACGCCTAGGATATGGGCCGTTTCCTCGAGGGAATAGCCGAGAACGTCGACCAAAATCGCGCTCGAGCGTTGAGACGCGGGCAGTCGCATAAAGGTCGCGAGGTTTGCGGCGACAGCGACGCGCGCATCGGCGGCGGCGTCAGGATCGGCCAGATCGATGATGTCGGCCTCGGGATCGACCGTTGCGCTTTTCCTGCGTCGACGCAGAGCGTCGAGGGCCACATTATGGGCGATGCGGAAAAGCCAGCTCTCAGGCCGTTCGATCGGGTTGGATGCGGGGAAAGCCTCCGTGGCCTTGATCAGCGCGTCCTGGACGACATCCTCGCCGTCGACCGCCGAGCCGACCATGCGCGCGCAATAGCGATGCAGACGCGGGCGAAGTTCGCTCATCAGTCGCGTGAAGGCTTCTTGGTCCATGCTGTCCGTTCCAACGAAACCGCGACCGCGAGTGGCGGTGCCCACCCCTTAAGACGTCTGTCGCGCCCTGAAAGATTCGCCGCGCGAGAGAAAAATAAATCCGCGGCGCCGAATCCTTTCCGCCGCGGCAATCGTCCTTGAATCCGAAAGGCGCGATTGGCGCGCTTTGGGAAAAGGCGAACGATCATGCAGAGAATGACGCTGGTGCGCTACACCGCCAAGCCGGACCGGGCGGATGAGAACGAGGCTCTGTCGCGGAAAGTCTTCGCCGAGCTCAAATCGGTCCGGCCAAACGGGGCGTCCTACGCTTTGTTCCGGGACGGAAATGATTTCGTCCATCTCTTTGTCAATTTCGAAGCTGACGATTCAAGCCCGATCACAAATCTCTCGAGCTTCCAGACCTTCCTGAAGGGTATCGACGAGCGCTGTGAGGTCCCCCCGCAGACGACGCGCCTCGCGCTCAATCTCGTCGAGTCCTACGGCTTTTCCGCGGCGATGGCGCCGGCATGATGCGGGGGCTGGCGGCTATTCGCCGCCAGCCTTCTGTTTAGGCGGCGTGGAGGAACCCGCCGGATTGGCGTCGCCACAAAGAGGCGTAGAGCCCGTCGCGCGCCAGCAACTCGTTATGCGCGCCAGTTTCGACGACCGCGCCTCTATCGAGTACGATCAGGCGATCCATCGCGGCGATCGTCGATAGGCGATGCGCGATGGCGATGACTGTTTTGCCTACCATCAACGAATAGAGGCTCTCCTGGATCGCGGCCTCGACTTCGGAATCCAATGCGGAAGTCGCCTCGTCGAGCACAAGGATCGGCGCGTTTTTCAACAAGACTCGCGCGATCGCGATACGCTGCCTCTGTCCGCCCGAAAGCTTCACGCCGCGCTCGCCGACATGCGCCTCGTAGCCCTGCCGACCCTTTGGATCGGAAAGGCCCAAGATGAAATCATGCGCATGCGCCTGCCTCGCGGCGGCGATCACCGCCCCCATAGACGCGTCCGGACGCCCATAGAGGATATTGTCGGCGATCGAACGATGCAGCAGCGACGTATCCTGGGTGACCATCCCGATTTGTCGGCGTAGGCTGTCCTGAGTCGCATTCGCGATGTCCTGCCCGTCGATGAAGATGCGCCCGCCCTCCACATCGTGGAATCTCAGCAAGAGATTTGCGATCGTCGACTTGCCGGCCCCAGAGCGGCCGACGAGGCCGACCTTTTCACCAGGCGCGATCGTCAGGGACAGATCGTCGATGACGCCGCCCGCCTTGCCATAATGGAAGCGCACGTTCTCGAAGCGAATCGAGCCGCGGCGCGCGATTAATTTCGACGCGTCCGGACGATCGATCAAGCCATGCGGGCGCGAGATCGTACGTATGCCTTCTTGGACCACGCCGATATTGTCAAAAATGCCGACCGAGGTCCACATGACCCATCCGGACATGGTCGTGATGCGGATCGCGAGGCCAGAGGCAATGGCAATATCGCCGAGCGAGATAAGGCCGCGCGTCCACAGCCAGACTGCGAGGCCGCCCGCACCCAGCATCAGCACGCTGTTCATCATTGAGACCGTACCATTCATGATGGTGATCAGTCGCGTTTGAGCGTGAAACGCCGCGAGGTGGTCTGCCAACGCCTCTCCCGCATGGGCGTCCTCGCCTTCGACCCGCGCGAACAGCTTCACGGTCTGGATGTTCGTGTAGCTATCGACGATACGTCCGGTGAGGATTGCGCGCATGTGCGCAATCGCCTCCGCCCGAACGCGTATACGTGGTACGAAATAGACGAGCGTCGCGGTATAAGCGACGATCCAGCCCGACAAAGGCAGAACCAATCGCCAATCGACCTGCGCGAAGATCACCAGAGCACTTCCGGCGAAGATCGTGACAAACCAAAGCGCGTCGATGATCTGAACGCAGGATTCTCGCAAAGCCGGGCCGACCTGCACGACGTTCGATGCAATGCGGCCAGCGAAATCGTTGGCGAAATAGTCCAGCGATTGTCGCAGAACATAGCGATGGGACTGCCAACGGATCAGGTTGGTCCATCCCGGCGCGATCGTCTGTTGGGTGAGAAGGTCATGGGCGATCGTCGCCAAAGGGCGCGCGACGAAGATCGCAAGACCCATCAGGAGAAAGGTTCCGCCGCAGTCTTGCAGCACAAAGGCGGGCGTCGTCGCGCGCAAGAGATCGACGATCGAGCCAACGAAGCGCAAGATCGAGACTTCGATCAGCGAAACAACAAGACCGATCGTCATCAAGGCGGCGAGCCACGGCCAAGCCTGCCGGGCATAGCGCCCATAGAAAGCGAGCAAAGTCGTCGGCGGCATGCTCTCGTCATGGGCGCGGAATGGATCGATGCGGGTTTCAAAAAAACGGAACATGGTTCAGGTCCAAAGACGTTACGGCTTCCCTCCGCGCGAGGCGGATGACGGATCAGCGTTCGCGAAAACACGCGTACGCTTTGCAAACCGGAACGTGACGAAAAGAGGGGCGGCGCGTTGGCGCGCCGATTAGGCTTGATTGGGTCTGTTCAGACCGCGCTCAACCCGAAACGGGGAAACTCATGAGCGGCCAGGCGATAGATGCCGGCATGGGCGCGCGTCGGTAGGACCGGATGTTCGGTAGAATCGACTTCATCCATTCCTCCTTGCGCTCGGGGCCGCAACACGTCCGCAGGCGCTGATCCATGCGGGCGGCCGTTCTCATAAACGAGTCTCTTGGATAAAGCTGTAAAAATTTTGCGCGGGAAGTATTTCGTTCCGTCAGTGTTGCAAGGAGGCGACACGTCATGCCGGCGACTCACGAAAGCGTGATCTGCGCGATCTCTTTGTCCGGCTGTCGGACGAAGGTTCGCGCCGGCTTAGCGACCGCGCGCCTCCAAAGCGGCGCGATGCAGCTCCGCCGATCCCTGCGAGAAACAACAAAAGACGACGCGCGAAAGCGGCGCGCTCAATTTCGGCAATGTTTCTCTGACCGTCGCCACCGCGATCTCCGCCGCGCGGGGCCCCGGAAAGCCGTAGACGCCCGTTGAGATCGCCGAGAATGCAATGCTGTCGAGACGAGGGTTCGCCGCAAGCTCCAGCGATCGGCGATAGCAGGAGGCGAGCAGTCTCTCTTCACTGTGGTCGCCGCCGCTCCACACCGGGCCCACCGCGTGGATGACGTATCGCGCCTTCAGCTTAAAGCCCGGCGTGATCTTGGCG
>JASLHV010000045.1 GCA_030153205.1 Roseiarcus sp.
GTTGAGTCGCATAGGCGACCGAATGGAATTGCTGCGATCGATTCCATCACTTCCGGCGCCATCAGTCAAGTTATTCGATAGATTTATAGAATAACGCCAAGATATTAGAAAAAACTCGATGGATGAATGGCTTTGGCGTCAGGGCGGCGATTGGACTTGCCATCGAGCGGCAAATCGGTCGTGCGCCGGGCGTTTCAGCCTCGCCATGACGTTTGCTTGGTGTGGCCCGCACTCTACGCGATAATGACGCTCGCTAACCTCCGATATTTCGAGATGTCGCCGTGTCGGCCGCGACGGTTTTGCGCGTCCTCTCCGGCAATCGGCCGCGCCAATTGCGGCGCCCGGGATCAATACGGGTGGCCTGCCGACGGCGGGTTTTGCGCGAGAGACGGTCGATCTTCTTCGCTATTTCCTGGTCGGCGGAGAACCGCGTCAAGCCATATCCTGCCATTCGAGATCGTTAGACGAGCCTCAGGCGCCGCGCGCTATTCACGGGCTCCCGCCGGACGTGTCGACCGTACCCATAACGAACTGATCAAGATCGATGATCGCACCGGTCATCATCAGTGCATCTTTCGAGCAGAGAAAGGCTGTTGCGCCGGCTATGTCGTCGGCGTTGAGAAGCCGGCCGAAAGGTTTTGTCGCGCCGATTTCCTCGGCCCAATTCTCGGGCAGTCCATGAACGCCGGTTTGCACCCGATGTTCGTTCGGCGTGACGGTCCAACCGAGATTGAGAGCAAAGACGCGAATGCGATCACGCTTCAGCGTGTTCGCCGCGCTCTTGGTCAAGGTGACCAGCGCCGCCTTGCTGGCCGAATAGGCGATCAAAAACGGGGGCCCTCCATAGGCGAGCATCGAGGCGATATTGACGATGACGCCGCCGCGCTTCGTCATGCGCGGGGCGATCGTCTGCATCATGAAGAAAGGCCCCCGCGCATTGATGGCGAAGATACGATCAAAGACAGCGGGGCTTGTGTCCAAAAGACCGCCGCGATCGGTGACGCCTGCCGCATTGATCAAGATGTCGATGGAGCGCAGTTCTTCGGCAAGCGCGCCGACGCGCAAGATCAGCGCATCGACATCCGCCAAATCGACGACCAAAGTCTGCGCCTCGGCGCCGCCGTCTCTCAAGCGCTGCGCGACAGCGTCAAGGCCGGCGGCATTGCGATCGATGAGCGCAAAGCGCTTCACGCCGTCGCGCGCCAGTCGTTCGGCGATAGAGGCTCCAACGCCTTGCGCCGCGCCGGTGACGATAGCGGTCTTTCGTTCCTGGGTCATGGTCGTCCGTGTCGTTTCTCAAAGCGTCGGCCCGAGATCGCATCGCTCGTCAGGGCAAGCAGCAGGATTGCGCCCTCCGCCATATATTCGACGTCCGGAGCTGCCCGACGAGATCGAGACCGTTCGACACGCTGCCGATCATCAAGGCTCCGAGCAAAGCCCCCTAGTGTCGTCGCGGCCGCCGAAGAGGCTGCCGCCGATCACGGCCGCGGCGATCGTTTCAAGAAACCAAAGCGCCGCCGCCGGTTTGCGTACTTGCCGCCCGCAGGCGGGCCGTGGACATCAGGCTGTCGCCAGCCGCGAGCGCGTCGGAGAGGGTAATCTTCGCCGGATTTGCTTATCGATTCAAAAATATGTGTAATCGCTTTCTTACGTCAACACCACGAAAGAACGCATGGCGGCTCCTACGGCTGCGGACCGCATCCTTGCGTGAGTTGTCCGACGCTCTCAGGCCGGCCGAGAGCGTCATAAAGACTGGCATGCATATCCATGACCTGCGAGGCGAAATAGGCTGCGAGCAACCACCCGATCAGCGCGACCGCGGCTAAAGCCAATGGCGCGGGGCCGCGAATTCCAAAATCTCCGGGTTGCGGCAAATGTCTCCGAATAAACACTGTCGGACACTCCTATGGCGTATTTCCAACGCGCAGGGGCGGCAAAAAGTTCGCGGCTGCGAAGATTGCGGACCGCGGTCTGCGGCTTGGTTAAGGTGCGAGCGATAGAATTCTCGTCTGCTTCGTCGTCGCATTAAATCCACATCGAAAAAAGACTCCGCCGTCGACAAGCACGCCCGCTTGCGCGATAAGCGCATCCCTCAAATATGCCGGTCCAATCGATGGAATTCGCCTCAGCTTCCGGCGCTGACCTAAGGATCGAACCGGCCTATAGTCGCCATATTCATCGTCTCTTAAATCCTGACCGATTCGCCCTCTCAAGGAGCACCTATGCGCGTTATCATTCCTGCTTTCGCTGCGGCGCTTAGCCTCGCCCTCATCGCGCCTTTGACGATTGTCACGACGAGCCATGTCGCCTTTGCGCAGGCGCAGGCGCAGCCGCCAGCAGGCGGCGAGCCGATCAAGCAGATTGCGTTGACCGACAAACAGCTCGACGCCTATCTCGCGGCGAAGAAGGATATGGATGCGATCATCGACAAGCTGCCGCAGGAGGCGCAAGGGCAGCCTGATCCGAAAGTGACCGCGCAGCTCGACGCTGTCGCAAAAAAGTACAAATTTGCGGACTACGCCGAATATGACGCTGTCGAAGGCAATGTCGGCCTGGTTCTGGAAGGAATCGATCAGGAGACCAAGAAATATGTCGGCGCCGAGGCCGTGATCAAACAAGAGATCGCCGCCTTGAAGGCGGAAAAAGGTATGTCGCCAAAGGACAAGAAAGAGGCGCTCGATCTATTGAACGAGGAGTTGAAATCGGCTGCGCCGATACAGTTCCCGGCCAATATCGCGCTGGTGACGAAGAATCTCGACCGGATCAACGCCGCGATGCCGCAAGAGCAACCAGGCGAGGGACAGCCGCAGAAGATGTAAGGCGAGAGGCGGCTGCCGGGACAATTGACGAGGCCGCGTCACGTCGCAAACGAGTAAGTCCGCGCGCATTCAACGCTCCGCGCGCGAGCCATTCTTTTCACGTCATTTCAGTTGATCAGCGACCTTGTCCAGGCCGTCCTGGACGCAGGGCTCGTCAACGCCGGGCGATCCGGAAACCCCGACGCCGCCGATCACGTCGTCGCTAGCCCTAATCGGCAAACCGCCGGGGATGGCGATGACGTTCGGCAAAGTCACTTGCTGATGCACCAGGGCATCGTTGTTGGCGTAACGCTTGGCGTATTCGCTCGTCGACGTACGAAAACTGAGCGCGGTATAGGCCTTGCGCCTGGCGTTCTCCATCGTGTGCGGGCTTGCATTGTCTCCCCGTAGCGCAATGACGGTCTCGCCGTCGCGATCGACCACGACGGCCGAAACACGGTAACCTTTCGCCGTGCAACTTTCGATTGCCGTCTCTGCGATAACTTTAGCGACGCCGTACGGAAGATCGCGGCGGGTGAGCAATTCGGCTCTCGCCGTAGGGGCGAAGGCGCCGACAAAGGCGATGAGAGCCAAATAAAAAAGTGCGCGCATGAGGTCTCTTCCATTGTGATTTGCTGGCGCAGATTGGTGTGACACGCGGGCCATGCGATTAATCGGGAATCGGCGCGCAATTGCGTCGGCCGGAGGATATGCAATAGAGATTGCGGTCATCGTGGATGAGGCGGATCATCAGATAGGCGCAGCCGACGGCGAAAAGCCCAAGAAAGAGAATGACAGCCAAAACCGGCAGGACGCCGTGAACCGGTTGCCGCGCTGGCGGCGGCGCTTTCTCCAATTCCTCGGGCGGTGTCTTGTAAAGCATTGGCGGCGATCTCCGCGCGTGCGGAAACTCGGCTATCTTAGCTGCGCCGCTGAACAATGCACGCGTGATCTATTGGGCGGCGCGATCGCAATCCCGCCGACCCGATGCGACGCAGTTCAACTTGTCGTTAGCGGCGTTGAGGCTGTTGAAAAGCCAAATACAGCCCACGACCAAGAGGGCGACAAAAACCAGCGCGACAATTTTGGGCCTGTTGTTCTCGTTTTCCTGGGGCGGTTTGATGTCGGTGGGCATCCCATAGGCTTCGGACGCAACCAAGCGAAGGTCAAGCGAGGTCGCGCAATTGTGACCCGATGGTTCGGATCGTCGATCATCACAATCTGGCGGAGCCCTAAGCAATGCGATGCCGCTAGCGACATGCGCCCCTGTCCGCCTGACACACGCTCTTAACATTGAGCGATCATAGTCCTGAGCGCACGTCTATCAGGTCGATCTTCGGATATGGCAAGAACGCTCGTCATCCTGTGCGCAATTGCGATCGCAACGCCATGCTTTGGAAGAACGAAATTCGAAATTCCTCGCAAGGCTGCCTCCTACTGCGACGCGCTTAATTCGCATTCGGGTGAGTGTTGGCGTTGGGAGCCGTGGCTATGGGACGGTTGCGTCTATAGGGTCTATAATCTACGAACCGGCGAACTCATTCGCCAAGACGCTGCGACGGTAGAACCTTGCGAGATCTTCCGCTAGGCCGGTCGGACGTACCCGATCATGGGCTGGGCATGTGATATGAGGCGCAATGGCGCCCCGGCATCATCGTTGAACACATGATCCGAAAAGCGAGACTATTAGCGATCGCTTGAAAGCTGCGTGTGAACTAAGCCTCAGCCGCGTTCAAACTGTACCTAAAAATTTCCTGATCCGTTCATTATGCGAAGAGCGGCCTGACCTCGCGTCATCTTGCCTTGTCAAACTTCACGCCGCGTCCCGTAACCGGGTCATCAGCGGTTGGCCTGCGAGGAACAAACATGGCTCTGGAGATGGATGCGTTTGTAGATGAGGACGCTTTCGATTCTACCGGTTTCCCATGAAATGTATGTTGAACTTTCCCCCCTATCGTGACGCAGCGCGCGTACCGCCGCGGCCGGCATCTATCTGTCGCAGGCATCGCTCCCTCAAACGAGCGCGGCGTAGCGAAATTTATTCAAATTAACCCGATCGATGAGAACCGCATAACCCACCGTTCAAGTCCTCGTGGTTTTATGATCGTACGTTCTTAGCTGGCGACCATCCGATGGCCTACATTCTTAGCGAGCGCTCTGATAGTCCCGAGGCCGTTCCCGATGCGGCGCTCATATATCGTCTTCAAGTGCCGGGTGCGCTCGAACCGATTAAATTTCAAGCCGCCTCTCACGCCCTCAATTTCGCTAGAGTCGCATTTCCTCCGCTTGCTGGGCGGGGACTGAAAGCGCAGGTGTGGGTCGGAAAGCGCATCGGCTCCTGCGAAATCTGGCCGATAAATCCACACCTTATTTCTGTTTAAACGAGACGATCGCATCTCTATCGAGCGCCGCGTTCACCACGCTCCACAGCAGCGGCCACTTGGGAGATCGCCGTGGGCCGGCAGAATTTCGGATTGCTCTGGACAAGGCGCGCTCGTCGAGTCACCGTGCTTGCATGGTCAGAGGGCTAAAGCCATGCCTTCAAAGGGGCCGGCGGGTGGGGACGGCCTTGGTATCCGGCCGCCGGAGCTAGGCCGCGTCAACGATCCCCGGCACTGGCGTGATCGTGCAGAGGAGGCCCGGATCATGGCCTCCGAAATGAAAGACTTCTTCGCGATACAATCAATGTTACGTAGCGCCGAAGGATATGATCGACTTGCCGAAATGGCGGAAACTCGTCTTCACGAGCTGCGTCGGAAGCTCATAGAGCGTTTAGAAGCAGCGAGTAGCATCGCCGAACCCCTCAATCCTACCGTAACGTTCTACTTAAAAGTCGCCATTGATAAACTGTCGGAGGACGCGACAAATGTAGCCCGCGACGATCACGGCGGTAGAGGGTGACCGTGTATCTTTAATTCAAAAATGAGGTCGGTGATCGGCTTAAGCTCTTCGTCCGTGTATTGAAAATCTTGGCGAAGACTTTCAATCATGGAATGCAAACCCTCCAGCGCGATTTCAGGCGTGGTCTCGCCCGACTTCAACAAAGCGCGTGCGTCGTCCGCGATCTCTGCGGCGTCGGGCTTCATCGAAGATCCCATTGCCTATCTCCAGCCAAAGCGGCGCCTTCTACCCTATCCTGAGCTATCCAAGCGTGTAGCGAGCGCGCACGCCCGGAGTGCGCACATATCGACCGCCGACCGATTGCGCCGATAAGTTGCGGGCGTTAGTGCTGGAAATTGTCCCATCGGAAGACGGGAAAAATGGAGAGCAGTCGGCCAGCAAAAGCGATCTCGGGCGTGACGTTTGCGCTTTGGACAACCGCCCTCGGATGTTCGGCAATATGAGCTGGGTCTGGGGTGTGGAAGCCCGCCACGCGATTCCTCCGGGAACAGGTACCATAAACGCCGGCAAAGAGGAGTCCCTTAAACTGCTTACATACAAACAGCCGCGACGAAAAAAAGGTTCCAGCAAAGTCGTGTAGAGCGGTCAGGGCGTTGATGAGGGTTCCAGTAGCTCACCTCATTGGATTAACGACGTTTTCCGCCAGCTTGTCTGTACTTGTGCCCGCGTCGCGACACTACGAAAAATGTTCGGACAGCGCCGTCCATTCCGCCGCTCCGGCGCGCGATGGCCAAAGCTTGCTCGATCCTCGGCTTTGCTTGAAACGGAACGAGTCTGAAGACGAGCGAGAAGCGATGCGTGGCGAACGGTCGTCTATCGTCGCTGCGAGGATTCTGAAGTCCAGCCTCCAGAACGGCCTAAGCCGCTGGGCGCGCGATTATCGTGGTGCGCCGTCCCAAGGCGCAACGAAACCGTGTTTCAGCCTGCTCCAAAAACGTATCGCCCTTTTCGTCAAAGGTCGAAACCAAGAGTTTCGCAGCATCAGTCCACTTCCCCTCAACTCTCTCATGCATCGGGAGCGAGAAGTAGAAATCGAGAGCCTCGTCGACCGTGGCAATGCAACCTCCTTCGGTGAGGTCGATCGGATTTGCAAACCTAAGACAGGGCGTCATTGGATTATCTATAGGGGCCATCGGTAATCGTTGAATTAGACCAATCCTGACGACCGGGTTAATGGCCGTTTAACTCAAATTTATACGGCTTGGTAATCTACGCCGCCCGAAGCAAGGACACCGCTTTGTCGCGGTATTAAATGCTGGTGCCCAGGAGAGGACTCGAACCTCCACGGCTTGCACCGCTGGTACCTGAAACCAGTGCGTCTACCAATTCCGCCACCTGGGCCCGGGCGGCTTCTTACGGGGGGGCGAGCGCCGTTGTCAATGCGGCGCGCCCGCCGCTTCTTACGGTCAGCGCTCGCTATCGAGGCTAGCCATGCCTTGCGGGGGGTAGCGCTCCCCGGCGACAGCGCCCTTGGGCACGACCGCCTCGATGGCGGCCCTGTCGGCGGCGGTCAAGGTCACTTCGAGCGCGCCCAACGCCTCGGTCAGGCGATCGCGTCGCCGAGCCCCAATCACCGGCAGAATGTCATTGCCCTGGGCCGCCACCCAGGCGATCGCCACCTGGGCGACGCTCAAGCCTTTGGCGGACGCGATGGCGCGGAGCTTTTCGACCAATGCGAGATTCTGATCGACATTACCGGCCTGAAAGCGCGGACTATGGGCGCGAAAGTCGCCGGAGGCGCTCCCCGCGCCCTTTTGCCAATGGCCGCTGATTAGCCCGCGCGACAGGACGCCGTAGGCCGTGATCGCGATCCCGAGTTCGCGGCAGGTGGGAACAATCTTCTCCTCCAGCCCGCGCGAGATCAGCGAATATTCGATTTGCAGATCGCAAATCGGATGGACGGCGGCAGCGCGTCGAATCGTGTCGGCGCCGATTTCGGAGACACCGATCATCCTGACATAGCCGGCTTTGACCATGTCGGCGATGGCGCCGATCGTGTCTTCGATCGGCACGTTCGGGTCGAGCCGCGCTGGGCGATAGATGTCGATATGGTCGACGCCGAGGCGCTGCAGTGAGTAAGCGAGAGCGGTCTTGACCGCCGCCGGCCGCCCATCGAAGCCGATCCAGCCGGCGCCAGGATCGCGCTGCGCGCCGAATTTAACGCTGAGCAAGACCTTGTCGCGCTTGCCGCCTTTCAGCGCCTCGGCGATCAACATTTCATTGTGGCCCATGCCGTAGAAGTCGCCGGTGTCGAGAAGATCGATCCCGGCGTCGAGCGCGGCATGGATCGTCGCAATGCTCTCCGCCCGATCGGCCGGCCCGTACATGCCGGACATGCCCATGCAGCCAAGACCCATGGCCGAGACTTTTGGCCCCGCCGCGCCGAGTTGAATTCGTTGCATTCCAAAGGCTCCTCATCTTTGTCAGGCGGTATATACCGCCTGTCGTTCCGTGCGATAATCCGCCTGACCGTGCATGCCCTGTACAGGATTTCGAACAATGGAGCCGGACCTCGCCGATCTCGACGCCTTCGCCGCGGTGGCCCGCGCGCGCAGTTTCCGCGGCGCGGCGACGCTTCGCGGCGTCTCACCCTCGGGATATAGCGAGGCGGTGCGTCGATTGGAGCAACGCCTCGGCGTCAGGCTTCTCAACCGCACCACGCGCAGCGTGACGCCGACCGAAGCCGGCGAACGGCTGCTCGAGCGGCTTGCGCCCGCGCTCGGCGAAGTCGCAGCGGCGCTCGACGCGGTCAATTCGTTTCGTGATACGCCGACGGGGACGCTGAGAATCAATGTGCCGACCATTGTCGCCAACGTCGTCCTTCCGCCGATCGCCAACGCTTTCCTGAAGAACCATCCAGGCGTGACTCTTGAAGTCATAGCGCAAGATACGTTTATTGACGTCCTCGCCGCCGGCTTCGACGCGGGCGTACGCTACGAGGAGCGGCTCGAGCGCGATATGATCGCGGTTCCCATCGGGCCGCGCCGGCAGCGCTTCGCCAGCGCCGTTTCCCCCGCCTATTTGAGCGAGCACGGCCGCCCAAAACATCCGCGCGATCTCCTCCGCCACGCATGCATCGCCCATCGCTTCGCCTCCGGCCGCCTTGCGCGCTGGGAATTCGAGCGCGGCGACAAGACCGTGCGCATAGTACCCACCGGCCCGCTCGTCGCCGACTCGCTCGCTCTCGAATTACAGGCGGCGATCGATGGGCTCGGGATCATCTCGACGTTCGAGGAGTTTCTCGCGGGCGCGATGGCGAACGGCGCGCTCGTCTCCGTCTTGCCGGAATGGCAGCAAAGCTTCTCGGGTCCGTACCTCTACTATCCGAGTCGGCGGCACATGCCGGCGCCACTGCGGGCTTTCGTGGATTTTATCAAGCGGCCGGCAGGAAGCGGAATGGCGCGAGAAGCCGCGTCGCCTTCGACATCTCGAGCGGCGGCTTCGGCAGACCCGGCGATGCCCTAAGGCGAGACTTGCACCTGCGCAGGGCGCGCGACCTCAGCGTCCGGCGCAATCACCAAATAGCGTCGGGCAACGTCGACCTCTCCTTGAACGATCTGACGAATGGGTCCGACAGCATTGACGATCGCTGCGCCGGCAGGGTTGGTCGTAAATCTCGCCAACGGTTGTAGCGATCCCGCTCCGTCGGCTCGTGCCGAAAGCGCCAACACATAGGCGTGCCCTGGCGCGAGTCCGGTCACACTCGCCTCGAGAACCTGGGTCAGACCTTGGTCAAAGAGCGTAACGTGTGTCGGCACACTGCCGCTAATTCCGCCGGGCGGCGCTAACGAGAAGTGAACAGTCATGGCGGCCAGACCGAGCGGCTGCAAATTGACGGCGCCGCCGTCTGGGGACGCGCCCGGAACGTAGGCCAGCGCTTGCGGGCCCTGTCCCAGAGGACTCTGGGCGATCACTTTGTTCGTCATCGTGTCTATAGCTACCAGCTTGTCAGCGTTCTCGAGACCTACATAGACACGCGTTCCATCGCCGGAAGGCCAAATGCCGTGAGGCAAATCATCCACCGGGATGATGGCGACCTGTTCAAACGTGTCGGTCCTGAACACCTTCACTTCGTTAAGACCGCCAATGGTCACGTAAGCGAACTGCCCCTTGGCATTGCGGACAATATTGACGTGGTTCGTGATGGGGCCGGTGTCCAGCGTTGCGAGCACCTCGAACGGGGGCTTAGCGTCGAACACCTCGGTTTTGCCCGTATCTTTCAAGGTCAGCCATACCTGCTTTCCGTCGGGCGTCGCAGCGATGTTCGGACAAAAGGGACTTGCCTGCGCCACCCTCCCGACGATCTGATGGTCGGCGACCTCGATGACATCCGTCTCGGGCACGAACGACGAGCAGACGTACCCGTATTTTCCGTCAGGCGAGAAGATCGTCATGCCGGGTCCATTCGCCACCGTGATCCGTGTCTTCTCGGCATAGGTATGGGCTTCGAGCACGTCGACATAGTTCTCGCCGCGCACCGTAACCCAAACCTCGTCGCCATCAGGCGTGAAAAAAGCTTCATGAGGCGCCCGACCGACATAGGCGACGTGACGAACCGTATTGGTCGCGGTATCGATGAAAACGACAGCATTGGTCCCGATGGCGACCACGGCGAGCGTGAGATGGTCCGGCGAGAAGCCCATGCCGTGCACCAGCAATTGTCCCTTGTAGAGCGGGCTGAGATTTCCGGGCTCCGAATCGCCAAGACGGATCACCCCGAGCAACGTGTTGCTCGCGGGATCGGTTACGGACACCGTGTTGGAGAACTGCTCGGCTGTGTAAACGCGATCATGGTTACTGATGGCGACATCGGGGGCCGACGCAAGACTCGGCGCCTGGCCCGCCCAAGCGACGTTCGCGACAAATGTCGCGACGACCACGTAAGCGACGAGCGCAGCCATCAAGCAGCTTCTCATTTCACACCCATGTCCATGCCGGGCATTGTCGGGCTCGCGCCCGACGGCTTGGTTCCGGCTGGGGCGGAAGGCGGGAGAGATTCTCCGACAGCAATTCGCATCGCGGCGATCTCCTGCTGCTGGTCGACGATGATCTCCTGCGCGATGCGCCGGATTTGCTCGTTGTGGCCGTAACGAAGCACTGCAACCGCCATGTCGATGGCGCCCTGATGGTGGGGAACCATCATGTTCACGAAGTCGCGGTCGACGTCGCCTGACGGTTGCGCCGTCATTCCAGCCATCATCTTGCTCATCGCAGCGTCATTCTCTTTGAGGAACGACGCCTCATTTGCGGATGTGCTGGTCGATTGCGCCGAGGCTGGCGTCGTTACGCCGACGGTCATCGTTAGGCTCAACGCGGCGCCGAATCGCGCGAGTTCGAACCAGCATCTAGGCGGTATTGTTTTGCTCATCAGCAAGTCTCCAAAGGCGAGGCTTCCCAAGCATGACTCATGATCCGGTCTCTTCTCCGACATCGACAACCAGTTTGCCGCGCGCTGCGCCCGCCTCGATCGCGCGATAGGCATCGCCGACCGTAGCGAGCGTGAAGCGGCGCGGATCCAGAACAGGTACGAACTGACCTACTTCGGCGAGTTTCGTCGCTTCCACCAGGATCGCGCCATGGCGCTCGCGACCCTCGCCGGTCAGCAGTGGCAGCAAAGTGAATACGCCGGAGTAGCTCGCGGCTCGGAACGAGAGCGGCGCCAACAAATGCGTCCCCCAGCCCAAGGCGCTGACGACATGGCCGAAGCGCCGGACCATGACGAATGAGGCGTCGAGCGAAGCGCCGCCGGCCGTATCGAACACGATATCGAAGCCTTGCCCGCCGGTAAGTCGCGCCACGATATCCGCAGCCGGCTCCGCCCGGTCCACGTATTGCGCCCCCAATCGCTCGATCGCCGCCCGGGCAGCGGCCGAACCGGTGGCGGACGTCGTTGCGCCTCGCGCTCGGGCGATTTGCAACACCATCTGGCCGACGCCGCCAGCGCCGCCCTGGACCAAGACATGCTGTCCGGCGCGGACCGCGGCGCGGTCCACCAAGCCCTCCCAGGCAGTAATGAAAACGAGCGGCGCCGCCGCCGCTTCACGCATGGTGAGATTGGCGGGCTTGCCGGCCAAGAGACGCGCATCGACCGCCATGTACTCGGCCAGTGATCCAGGGTGTCCGCCGACGCCGCCGGCCATACCGTACACGGCATCGCCTTCCCGAAACTTCGTCGTATCCTTGCCTACAGCCACTACCACGCCCGCCATGTCGATGCCGAGAATAGCGGGCAGCGTCTGGCGCGCGTGATCGGCGGTTCCAGCGAGTATCTTTGTGTCGAGCGGATTGACTGCGCTGGCCATGACCCGCACCAGCACTTCGCCCGCGCCGGGCTGGGGCCTGGGCACTTGTACGAGCCGGAGCGGTTCTTTCTTCGCTTCCGCGAGCACGGCTTGCATCACATCGGGAAGGCTGAGCATAGATCAGGTTCCGTGCTGCTCGGGAGGGTAAGCAGTAGCCTGTTCCTGCAAGTTTATCGAGACGAAACTCGCGGCGCGAGAAAGCCGGTTGAGCCCGTACCTCCGCGAACCGCTGCGACACGCCATCCTGGGGAGAAAGCGGTTGCTTTCTCAGATGGCCTTTCAACGAACGTCCGCAGAAGAGTTGCGGCTTTCCCGGCATGTTTTTCTGTGGAGTCGCCGCGCCGTCCAGGTCCCTTGCCGGTTGCCCAGCCATGCGCGCGCCGTGACTTCCCATTCCTCCTGCCCTCGGCTAGCTCTAGCCGGAGTATCGGAGACAACGCGCCATGGCCTATGAAACGATCATCGTCGAGACGCATGGAAAGGTTGGGCTGATCAGGCTCAATCGGCCTCAGGCGCTGAACGCGCTCAATGCGGCGCTAATGGGCGAAGTCAATGCGGCGATCGCCGCTTTCGAGGCCAATACCACGATCGGCGCGATCGTCATTACCGGCTCCGAGAAGGCCTTCGCCGCCGGCGCCGATATCAAGGAGATGCGCGACAAGACTTATATGGACGTCTTCTTCCATGACTTCGTCGGGGCCTGGGAGACGTTGAAGAGCGCTCGCAAGCCGGTCATCGCCGCGGTCGCCGGCTTCGCGCTGGGCGGGGGCTGCGAGGTCGCGATGATGTGCGATTTCATCATCGCAGCGGATACAGCAAAATTCGGCCAGCCCGAGATCAAGCTCGGCATTATTCCCGGCATCGGCGGCACGCAGCGCCTCGCCCGATACGTCGGCAAGGCCAAAGCGATGGATCTCATCCTCACCGGGCGAATGATGGACGCCGCCGAGGCGGAGCGCTGCGGCCTCGTTTCGCGGATCGTACCGGCGGACAAACTCGTCGACGAAGCGCTGAAAACGGCAGCGATGATCGCCGGCTACTCTCTGCCCTCGGTGATGGTCGCCAAGGAGAGCGTCAATCGCGCCTTCGAGACGACGCTCGATGAAGGATTACGCTTCGAGCGGCGCGTGTTTCAGTCGCTGTTTGCAACCGAGGATCAGAAGGAAGGCATGGCGGCCTTCGCCGAGAAACGCGCGCCCTCGTTCAAGAATGGGTGAGCGGCGCTCGCCAAACCGGCATGTGCCGATGGCCGCTACCGACCGGCGCGGCGGCGCAGGCGGAATTCGAGCGGCTCGGCGGTGACGGCGCAATCGCCGGCGCGATCGGCGGTCTCGAATTTGGCGAACTTCAGGGCGGCGTCTCTGCTGCAGAAAATGCCGCCATAGAGGCCATGGGTTTCGGTGACGACCCAAAGGCCGGAATGGTCCTGGCCGACGAGAAAATGTAGGGGATCGAGGCTTGCGTCGGCATCCTCCGACGATCCCGCTTCTCTCAAATCTTGCGCCATGGCGCGAACTCCTTCATAGGCCGGCTGTTCTGCCGAGAGGAAGGTTATTTTCGTCCCGCGCCGCATAAGAAGTCCCTCAGTCTTTCGGGCCCTTCGCATAAGCGGATCATAAGGGCCTTTCCGACAATTTGCCTCGAATTGCCTACATTATGACTAACGCCGCGGTGGACGCGCGAAATCTACGGCGAAACGGCCTTCAAATCAGAGCCTCCATGCCTTAAGTGATGGCTCGATGAACGAAACGGGGAAGCGGCAAGGTGAACGACAATACAGTCTTGGAATCGGTTTCAGGCGTCGCCATCCACGCCAAGTCCGGCCCGCGCTACAATGAGATTTTAAGTCCAGGCGCGCTCGCCTTCCTTGCCGATCTTCATCGCGTTTTTGACAAGCGCCGGCGCGAATTACTGGCGCGGCGCGGCGAGCGCCAAAAGCTTTTCGACGCCGGCGAGACGCCGGACTTCCTCGCTGAGACGAAAGCGATCCGTGAGAGCGATTGGCGGGTGGCGCCGATCCCCGACGACCTTCTCGACCGGCGTGTGGAAATCACCGGCCCGGTCGATCGCAAGATGATCATCAACGCGCTGAACTCCGGCGCGAAAGTTTTCATGGCCGACTTCGAGGATGCGAGTTCGCCCGTCTTCGCCAATATGATCGAGGGCCAGATCAACCTGAAAGACCGCTGGGCGGGCAAGATCGACTTCACCGATTCGGCGAGCGGCAAAGCCTATAAGCTTTCCGCCAAGCCAGCGGTTCTGATGGTGCGCCCGCGCGGCTGGCATTTGCCGGAGCGCCATCTGACTGTCGACGGCGAGCCCATGTCCGGCGCGCTCTTCGACTTCGGCCTCTATGTCTTCCACAATTCCAAAGCGCAAATTGCGCAAGGCGCGACGCCCGCCTTCTATCTGCCGAAGATGGAGAGCCATCTCGAGGCGCGGCTGTGGAACGAGGCCTTCGGTTTCGCCGAGGAGAGCCTTGCGATTCCGAACGGGACGATGAAGGCGACCGTACTCATCGAGACGCTGCCCGCAGCTTTCGAGATGGACGAGATCATCTATGAACTGCGCGATCATATGGCCGGCCTCAATTGCGGCCGCTGGGACTATATTTTCTCCTTCATCAAACGGCTTGGGAAGAACGCCCGCTTTCTAACCCCCGATCGCTCGGCGATGGTGATGGGCAAGGCGTTTCTCTCCGCCTATTCGCTGCTACTGATCAAGACCTGTCACCGCCGCGGCGCTTTCGCCATGGGCGGCATGGCGGCGCAGATTCCGGTGAAAGGCGATGCGGGAGCCAATGAGGCGGCCTTCGCCAAAGTACGCGCCGACAAGGAGCGCGAGGCGATGAACGGCCACGACGGCACCTGGGTCGCCCATCCCGATCTGGTGCCGGTGGCGATGGAAGTATTCGACCGCGTCATGCCGGCGGCGAACCAACTCGATAAAAAGCGCGAGGATGTGAACGTCACGCGCGAGAACCTGCTGCAGGTCCATGAAGGTCAACGCACCGAGTCCGGGCTTCGCGAAAATATCCGGGTCGGCGTGCAATATATCGAAGCCTGGCTGCGCGGCCGCGGCGCCGTGCCGCTGTACAATCTGATGGAGGACGCCGCCACGGCGGAAATCTCGCGCGCGCAGGTCTGGCAATGGCTGAACCTTGGCGCGACTCTTGACGATGGGCGACAAGTGACGCCAGACCTGTTCCGAAACGCATTGACCGACGAGATGAACAAGCTCCGTACGGCGTTCACGCCGGCGGTGTTCGAGGGCGGTCGATTTGCGGAGGCGATCAAGCTCTTCTCGGATATGTCGTTGGCGAAGGACTTCGAGGAATTCCTGACGCTGCCGGCGTATAAGCTGATCGATTGACGGCGGCGGAGCTATCGCGGGCTTCGGCGCCACCATCGCGGGCGGCGCTCGTAGCTCTTGTGGTTCTTTCGGCGCCGGCCGCCGTGCTCTACGTACTCCTGCTCGTCGCCGCATCCCAGCCGCTGGAAGGCGGCGAAGCGGCGATGGGCCAGGGGTTCGAAGCGCTGTTCCTTACCGCTAGCCTTTGGTTCGTGCTAGCGATCATCCTTCTCGTCGGCGGCTTCTCCGGCGCCATGCCGCGCTGGGTGGGCATGTCGGCATTTTTCCTCGTCCCAGCTTCAGCGGTGGCCGCTTTTGTCGCCATCGACATGTGCTCGCGCCACATTGGTGGGGCGATCCTCTTTCCGGCTTTGCTGCCGCTATTGATGGTTTTCTATGCGTTTTGGGCACGCCTGCCGCGGCTGCAAGCGGCCATGCCGGCGCGGGAAACGAGCCTTTACGTTTGGGGCTCTATCCTGGCGCTGACAATTGCGCCGCTGGGATTGGCGAGCGTGTACTGACGTCCGGCGCCCCCGCTTGCGGCGCTATGGCCTCCAAAGACGCCAACTCAAATCGATCTGGCGCAGCGTTTGCATTTTCCGCCCAAAGCCGTCGCGCTTCGCGCGACTCCCTCATCCGTCACGACTTCGTCGCGACACCTTCTCCCGCAAGGGAAGAAGCGGCGCCTCGCGTAAGGTACGTACCTTATTCACTCGCCGGTGATGACGCCTTCGACTTCGGCGACGCTTGTGTGTTTCGGGTCGATGTCGTCCGCCACTACCTTGCCTCGCCGCATGACGACGATGCGGTCGACGACCTGGAAGACATGGTGGATGTTATGGGCGATGAAAATGCAGGAATGGCCGGAATCGCGGGCGCTGCGGACGAAACGGAGGACGCCCTGCGTTTCGGCAACGCCGAGATTATTGGTCGGCTCGTCGAGGATGATGAGGTCGCTGTCGAAATGCAGCGCTCGGGCGATCGCCACCGCCTGGCGCTCGCCGCCTGATAACGAACCTATCGGCGTAGAGGCGGGGATCGACTTGCCGATGCCGACTTTCTTGAGGAGATCGGCGGCGACCTGCTCCATCAACGGATAATCCATCCGATTGAGGAAGCGCGGGCCTTTGATCGGTTCACGGCCCAAGAACAAATTGCGCGCGATCGAGAGCTGCGTGACAAGGGCAGAATCCTGATAGATCGTCTCGATGCCCTGCGCGATCGCGTCGGTCGTGCTGCGCATATTGACCTTCTGGCCCCGCACATAGATGTCGCCGCTGGTCGCCGGAACTGCGCCGGAAAGGACCTTGATCAGTGTCGACTTGCCCGCGCCATTGTCGCCGAGCAAGCCGACGATCTCTTGCCGATTGACGATGAGTGTCACGTCCTCCAGCGCGCAGACGCGGCCGTAGAACTTGCTGATGTGCTCCATGCGGATGAGTTCGTCGGCCACGGCCTAGCCTCCCGCCTGGTGGCGGCGATCGAGCCACGAATGGAGGGCCATCATGCCGAGGATGATCGCGCCGATGAAAATATTATAGGCAAGGCCGGGCACGCCGATGAGGACGATGCCGTTGCGCATCACACGCAGGATGAAGATGCCGAGCACCGTGCCGACGATCGTGCCGCGCCCGCCGGTCAGCGCCGTGCCGCCGATCACCACCATCGCGATGACTTCCAGTTCGTAGCCGGTTCCGCTGTTGGGATTGGCGGCCGAAGTACGGATCGAAGAAATGACGCCGGAGAAAGACGACATAACGGCGGAAAGCGCGAAGAGGACGACTTTCGTTCGATCGACGTTGACGCCGCGTGCCCGGGCCGCGCCGGGATTGCCGCCGGTCGCCAGGATCCAGTTGCCCGATTTGGTCTGGGCGAGGACATAGTTGAGGATGACGGCGGCGGCGATGAACCAAAATAGAGACATATAGACGCGGAAGGTTCCGATGTAGAACTCCCCGACGAGAATTTGCGCAAGCCAATGGCCGCCTGCGCTCCAGGTGCGTTGCGGAAAGCCATCGGTGACGAAAAGCGCCGTGCCGCGCACGACGAGAAGCATGCCGAGCGTGACCAGGAACGAGGGTATCTTCAGCCGCGTCACGAACCAACCATTGATGAAGCCGACCAGCGCGGCGACGACGATGGCGACGACGAAAGCCGCCTCCAGGGACATGATCCCGGCGTTGAACAGGGTCCACATCAGCACCGGCGAAAAGCCGAACAACGAGCCGACGGAAAGATCGAATTCGCCGGCGGTCATCAGAAGCGTCATGCTGAGCGCAATGAGGCCGAGCTCGACGGTGAAGGCCAGCGTGTTCGAAATGTTCTGAAGCGAGAGAAAATCGGGATTGATCGCCCAGAAGCCGAAAAGTTCGACGACCAGCAGAACGAAAGGCCCGAATTCCGGCCGCGCGAGGGCGCGCTGAAGAAGGTTGCGACGTTCCAAGTTAATGCGCCGATTGTGTAAAACGAGTACGTGTGTGGCTTACCCTAACCCTCTCCCGCAAGCGGGAGAGGGGTCGCGCTGAGCGCTTCATCACCACAGGCTCACGCCGAGAGCGACGACAAAACCTTCCTCCCGCGTGCGGGAGAAGGTGGCGCGCGAAGCGCACCGGATGAGGGTCGCTGACTCGAAACTTGCTTGGGCCATGAGTTTAAGTCTCGGCGGCGTTAACCGCGCCGATTTAGGCGGTTGAATGGTGAGGAAAGCGTTCGCCGTCGCACGGCGAACGCGGATAAACAACTCTACTTACCGGACAGTATCTTGTCGTAGAGCGACGCCTTGTCCTTTTCGTAAAGCGCGCCGGTGATCACATTGAAGCCCGGCGGGATGCCGCTTCCAGCCATCGCGGCGAGGGACAAAGCAACATAACTCGTCGCCTGCGGGTCCTGCCATTGGGCGGCGTTGACATAGCCGTTGAGGACTTCCTGGGTCGTATCCAGCGAATTGCCCCATCCGACGACCGGAATTTCGCCGGGCTTGACGCCGACCTGGTCGAAGACGCGCTTGATCGAGCCGTCGGCGAGATCGCCGAGCGAAATGATCGCCTTAATCTTCTTGCGATTGGCGGTGAGATAGTCAGCCATTCGGGTGATGACTTCGCCCTGGTCGAGCGTGACTTCCGTCGTCTCCGTCGTGATGCCGAGCGGCTTGAAGACGCTCATGATCCCTTCGGTTTCCTGAACGCCATAGGTCGCGCCCGGCACTTCGACCGGCGTCCAGACGAAGTCGCCGTTCTTCACGAGCTTATGATCGACGAGATATTGCGCCCAATTATGCCCAAAGACGGTGTTGTCGCCGCCGACATAGGCGGTGAAATGGGCCTTGGGGTCCGGGGTGTTGAAATTGACGATCGGGATATGCGCGTCGAGCGATTCCTTGGCGACTTCGACGAGGCTGCCGGGATCGGGGCTGGTAGTGACGATGCCGTCGGCTTTGGCGGCGATGGCCGAGCGAATCGCCTCCTGCTGAGAAGCGACATTGCCATTGTGGAACGAGGTCTTGACCGTGTTGCCGGTGTCCTTCGCCCATTGGTTGGCGCCGGCGAGGAAGTAGGTCCAGACCGGATCGGCGGGCGAGCCGTGCGAAATCCAGAAAAATGTCTTGGCCTCGGCAGCCAAAGGCAGAATTAGCGCGAGGACCGCGCCATAGGCGATCAATTTCAGGCGTTTGAACATATTCTCTCCTCCCACGGCGATCGGCGCCCCGTTGGGCGGGGTCTCATCGCCGACGGCGGAAGAGTGGCATGCTAGCGCGGGAGGGGCAAGACGGGCGGTCCTTCGCGTATCGCGTCCCCGCAGGCTTAAGAAGGGAGCGCGCGCCGCCTTACGCCGCTTTCGCCTTCGGACGCACTTCGGCGCTGTAGTCGTCGATCAACGCGGCGGTGATGTTGCCGGGGGTGAATTTATAGGGCCCGATTTCGCCGACGGGCGTCACTTCGGCGGCGCTTCCGGTGATGAAACATTCGGTGAAGGAGGACATTTCATCGGGCATGATGCGACGTTCGGCGACTTCGATGCCGCGGCGGCGGGCGATGTCGATCACGGTTGCGCGGGTGATGCCGGAAAGGAAGCAGTCGGCGATGGGCGTATGGATGACGCCGTCCTTGATGAAGAAGACATTGGCCCCGGTACATTCGGCGATGCGGCCTTGCCAATCGTACATCAGCGCGTCGGCGTAGCCGCGACGCTCCGCGCGATGCTTGGAGATCGTGCAGATCATGTAGAGGCCGGCGGCCTTGGATCGCGCTGGCGCGGTCTGCGGATCGGGCCGACGGTATTCGGCGATGTCGAGGCGGATACCCTTCATGCGCTGGGCCGGATCGAAATAGCTCGGCCATTCCCAAGCAGCGATGGCGAGATGGATTTTGTTGTTCTGGGCCGAGACGCCCATCATCTCCGAGCCGCGCCAGGCGACCGGCCGGATATAGCCGTCGACGAGACCATTCTTTTGAAGAACGAGCGCCTTGGCGGCGTCGATCTCGGCGGCTGTATAAGGGATCTCGAAATCGAGGATGCGCGCCGATTCGCGCAGGCGTTCGGAATGCTGGGTCGATTTGAAGATTTCGCCGCCATAGGCGCGCTCGCCCTCGAAGACGGCGCTGGCGTAGTGCATGGCGTGGGTCAGCACATGAACCTTGGCGTCGCGCCAGGGAACCAACTGGCCGTCATACCAAATGTAGCCGTCGCGATCGTCAAATGCAGGGCCCGCCATGTCGCTCCTCCTTGAAAGACTGGAAGCTGGTTTGGAATTCAGCCGCGCACGGCTTAAATTCGCCTCGCTATCCTCTTGGTAGCAAGAACCGAGAAATATGTCAACATTACTGACGTAATTTGGCCGGAAACATGGAAATTGCTGTGAAATCCGGCTCGACCGGCGCTACGGCCGGCGACGAAGCCGCGCCGATGTACGACCTGATCGAACTGTTCTTTTTCGCTTATCGCGACTTCGTCGGCGATGCGGATCGGCTGCTCGAGACTTATGGTTTCGGTAGGGCGCATCATCGCGTGCTCCATTTCGTCAGCCGGCAGCCCGGCCTCACCATCGCCGAATTGCTCGATATTTTAAAAATCACCAAACAGAGTCTCAACCGTGTGCTCAAGGAATTGATCGCCGAGAATTTCATCGACGCGCGGGCCGGCGCCATCGACCGGCGCCACCGTCAATTGTTCACGACGCCGAAGGGCTCGCGGCTGGCGCGCGATCTCGCGCTTTTGCAAACGCGGCGCTTCTCGCGGGCGTTGGAGGGGCTCGGCGCCGGTGAGCGCGAGCGGGCGATGGCGTTCCTGATCGCGATGGTCGATCCAAGCGAGAGAGACCGCGTCATGGAACTGATCGGCGTTAATGCTCCTCGCCTCGCTGAGAGCCGCGCATGAGCGCCGGCCGCCGCGTTCCCGACGATGAGGCCGCCCATATCCTGATCGTCGACGACGATCGGCGCATACGCGATCTTCTCTCGACGTACCTTCGCGGCCATGGCTATCGCGCGACGACCGCGGCGAGCGCGGAAGAGGCCCGGAGTTTTCTCAGCCATCTGGCTTTTGAACTCATCGTCCTCGACGTAATGATGCCTGGGCAGAATGGCTTCGATTTCGCGACTTACTTGCGGGAGAATTCGGACGTGCCGATTCTCATGTTGACCGCCAAAGGCGATCCCGGCGACCGGGTGCGCGGATTGGAGATCGGCGTCGACGATTATCTCGTCAAGCCGTTCGAACCGCGCGAATTGCTTCTGAGGATCGGCTCGATCTTGAGACGCGCGAAGCCGCCGCCCGCCAAGCCGAGCATCGCGATCGTGCGTTTTGGCCCGTTCAGCTTTTCGCTGGAGCGCGGCGAGTTGCGAGCCCATGACGAAGTCATACGGTTGACGGAACGCGAGCGCGATATTTTGCGCTTGCTCAGCGAGAATTCCGGCCAAAGCGTCTCGCGCGAGGCTTTGTCAGGCTCGGCCGCCGCCGCAAGCGAACGGACGATCGACGTGCAGATCAATCGACTGCGACGGAAGATCGAGCAGGATCCGGCCAATCCGGTGTACCTGCAGACCGCGCGCGGGGCGGGGTACAGGCTGGTAACGGATGGATGAGACGATGGAGGCGAGCATGCATTCTAACCTATCCAACATTCGGATACAGTCCACGCTGATGACAGCGTCAAGTATTCATTGACTGCTTGGCTGCGATTATGTGCGAGAGAAAATCGAACTCGAGGATGTGCGAAGCGCACCGCCTTCGGCGGCGGCACTTTGGGCCGTCCTCGAATTCGATTTTCTCTCGCACAACGCTCTGCCACGCAAACAATGAGGGAATCCGCTTTTACAGTAACATCGGCGGCGGACCGCATGGGGCTTACTCTATAAGTCGGTACGGGCGCTGCGCATGACCGCTCCGGCGATCAAAACAACCTTTTCGCGGCCGCGCCTGCTCTGGCGGGAACTCACGCGGGCGATCGCCGATCTTCTGCCCAAGGGACTTTACGCCCGCTCTCTGCTGATCGTGATCCTGCCGATGGTTCTTCTGCAGACGGCGGTCGCCTATATTTTCATGGAGCGCCACTGGGAGCTGGTCACGCACCGCCTGTCGGCGGCGGTGGCGCGCGATATCGGCGCGGCGCTCGATCTCTATCGCGACTTTCCGCCGGCCGCTGGCGATGACCGCTTAAAAACCATCTGCGCCGAACGTTTTCATATCGACGTGGAGCTGATGGCGCCGGGGCCCTTGCCGCCGCCCCTGCCCAAGACTTTTTTCAGCGAGCTCGATCCCCTGACCCGCGCGCTGCCGGATGAGATTTCCAAACAGGTGCATCGTCCCTTCTGGCTGGACACGGTGGGGCGTTCGGGTCTCATCGAAATTCGCATCGATCTCGGCGACGGCGTCCTGCGGATGATCACGCATCGCAACCTCGCCTATGAACCGAACGTCCATATTTTCATTCTATGGATGCTCGGCGCTTCGATCGTACTTCTGGCCGTCGCGATTCTATTTCTACGCAATCAGATCCGACCGATCTTGCGGCTTGCGCATGCGGCGGAGGATTTCGGCAAGGGACGCGACTTCGAATTCCGTCCGCATGGCGCGCGCGAGGTCAGGCAGGCGGGCTACGCTTTCATCGAGATGAAGCGGCGGGTCGAGCGTGCGCTGGAACAGCGCACGGCCATGCTGAACGGCGTCAGCCATGATCTGCGCACCATTCTGACGCGGTTCAAACTTTCGCTTGCGGTGATGGAGGGCGAGGCCGAGATCGGGCTGTTGCAAAACGACGTCGAGGAAATGCAACGGATGCTCGAGGCCTATCTCGCCTTCGCTCGCGGCGACGGCGGCGAGGCAGCGGCGGCGACGGATCTGGGCGCGATGCTCGAAGAGCTGAAATCCGACGCCGAGCGCCAGGGCGCTTCGGTCAGCGTCGAGACCAATGGCAATCTCGACGTCAAGCTACGGCCAAACGCCTTCAAACGCTGTCTCGCCAATCTGGTCGGCAATGCGGCGCGGCATGGAACCCACATCGCCTTGCAGGCGACACGGGAGCAGCGATTCGTTTCGGTGAATGTCGACGACGACGGACCGGGCATCGCGCCCGAACATCGCGAAGATGTGTTCCGGCCCTTCTACCGGCTCGACGAAGCGCGCAACCAGGATGAAAGCGGCGCCGGCCTTGGCCTCGCGATTGCGCGGGACATCGCCCGCTCGCATGGCGGCGACATCACGCTCGGCGCAAGCCCGATGGGGGGCTTACGCGCCAGCGTGCGGGTTCCAGTTTGAGGGAGAGCCCCGGCTCAGACCGAGGCGTTGATCCAGCGGAGCAATTCGCTCTTCGGCGCGGCCCCGGTCTTCTGGGCGGACAATTTGCCGTCCTTGAAGATCATCAAGGTCGGGATCGAACGGATGCCCAGCTTGGTGGTGACTGCCGGATTCTCGTCGATATTGAATTTGGCGATCTTGACCTTGCCCTTCATCTCGCTGGCGATTTCCTCCAGCGACGGCCCGATCATCCGGCACGGCCCACACCATTCGGCCCAGAAATCGACCACGACGGGCTCGCTTGCCTTCAGAACGTCGGAATCCCAGCTCGCGTCAGTGACCTTTGCGGTAGCGGACATGATTGCCTCGAGAGAAAAATACGCGGGACCAAGCCCGCGACGACTGATAGGTAAGAAGCAGGGCCGGAGGCGTCAAGTCGGAGGGCGGCCCGCGTCTCAGAACAGCCTGCCGCCATTAGGCACGCTCCGGCTCGGCCCGATCAGCACCACCTCGCCGTCAGCGTCGGGGAAGCCGAGGGTCAGCACTTCAGACATGAAAGGTCCAATCTGCCGGGGCGGGAAATTGACCACAGCGGCGACCTGCCGGCCGACAAGGCTCTCCGGCTGATAATGTTTGGTGATCTGCGCCGAGGATTTCTTCACCCCGATCACCGGGCCGAAATCGATGGTCAGCCGGTAGGCGGGCTTGCGCGCTTGAGGAAAGACATCCGCCGAGATGATCGTCCCGACGCGGATGTCGACCTTGAGGAAGTCGGCAAACGCGATATGCACGGCGGCGCCAGCGGCTTCCATGGCAACCTCCTCCTTGTGACTTTCGCCGGCCTTCCGGCGCGGCGTTCATCGCGCGGGCTGACGGGCGGGTCAAGACGCGCGCTTCTTTCCCGAAAGCGGCAAAAGACGGTACAATCGCTCTTCGCATCCCGGCGCGCTTCAAACAAAAGGGCAAGATGACGCTCGATGAAACCGACCGCCTGATCTTGCGCGCGCTCCAGCGCGAGGGGCGGCTGACGAGTCAGGAGCTCGCCGACAAGATCGGCCTTTCGGCCTCGCAATGCGCGCGGCGCCGACAGCGACTGGAGGAGGACGGGATCATCAGCGGCTATCGCGCGACGATAGACGTCGCCAAGGCTGGCGCGGCGATCATCGCCCTCATCCGCATTGTAATGTCGGCGCATTCAAAGGAGAATGCCGCCACTTTCCGACGCCTGGTAGAGACGACGCCGGAGATTCTCGACGCCTGGGTCCTGACCGGCGAAGCCGACTATCTCCTGCGCGTCGCCGTCGCCGATCTCGCGTCGCTCAACGAATTCGTGCAAGACGTGCTGCTGCCGCAGCCGATCGTGGCGCGCGTGCAATCGCAGATCGTTCTATCGGAACTCAAAAGCAATGGGCCGATCCCCATCCATTCGCATCGTTCTTAAGGAATCGCGCCATTGATGGAGCCGCTCGATGCTATTGGCCTGAAGACGATCGACGGGCGCGAACAAAGTTTTGGCGATTATGCCGGCAAGACGAAGCTCGTCGTCAATGTCGCGAGCCAATGCGGTTTCACGCCGCAATATGCCGGGCTGGAGGCGCTCTATAGAAAATATCGCGAGCGCGGCCTCGTCGTACTCGGTTTTCCCTGTGATCAATTCGGCCATCAAGAGCCCGGCGACGAAGCGACCATTCGGAATTTCTGTTCCGAAAATTTCGACGTGACCTTTCCGCTCTTCGCCAAGATCGAGGTCAACGGCGCGAATGTTCATCCGCTCTATCGCGCGCTGAAGAGCAGAGCGCCAGGCCTTTTCGGTACGCAAGCGATCAAATGGAATTTCACGAAGTTTCTGGTCGATCGTGATGGCGCGACAGTACGTCGCTATGCCCCGACGGATCGGCCGGAGGCGATCGTGGGAGATATTGAGCGGGCGTTGGGCCGTTCTCCTCCCCTTTGAAAACGGAGGAGGACGAAATGCGGCTCTACGCCGCGCCTCTCTGCGCGTAGCCGTGCTGGCGGTTCAGCGCCTCGAGCAAATCGGCAGCAGCCTCGGCGATCACTGTGCCTGGCGGGAAGATGGCGTCGGCGCCTGCTTTGCGAAGCGCATCGAAATCCTGCGGCGGGACGACGCCGCCAACGACGATCATGATGTCGGGACGGCCGGCGTCGCCAAGAGCGCCTTTCAAGGCCGGCACCAAGCTTAGATGCCCAGCGGCGAGCGAGGATACGCCGACGATATGGACGTCGTTCTCCACCGC
>JASLHV010000048.1 GCA_030153205.1 Roseiarcus sp.
TGCGCCGCACGTTCCAGCTTCTGCTGCTGGCTCTCGCCTGCGCCACCGCCCTGACCTTCTGGCGCCGTCCTTTGCCCTGGGTGCCCGGCCAGGACCTGCAACTGCCGATGCTCTATTCGGTGGCGATCTGGATCGCCATCGACGTCGGCGCGGCTTTCATCGCCATTTACGCAACGCGAGTCGCCGAGGAGGCCCGGCAATTAGCCGGCGCTCTCACCGCTACCGAGCTCGTGCTGGCGCGCGAGCAGCATTTGAGCCAGCTCGATGGCCTGGCTGCGGCAGCGGCCCATGAACTCGGCACCCCACTCGCGACGGTCGCGCTTGTGGTCAGTGAAATGGCCCGGCTAAAACCGCCGCCGGGGCCTTTCGCCGACGATCTTTCGCTTCTCACTCAGGAGATCGGCCGATGCCGCGCCATTCTCGGCAAGCTCGCATCGCTCCGCGAAGACGGCGCCGGACCGCTCGGCGAAATGACGATAGGGCAGTTGATCGAAGAGATCGTCGCCCCCCACCGCCCGTTCGATATCGCTATTGAAGTCGAGACCGGCGGCAAGCCGTCCGAGCCGATCTGCCGACGCAATCCCGGCATGCTCTATGGTTTGCGCAATATTATTGAAAACGCTGTCGATTTCGCCAAACACAAGGTCCAGGTTCACGCGTCTTGGAGTGAAGACCAAATCGAAATCACCATCGCCGACGATGGGCCCGGCGTTGCGCCTCATATTCTGGCGCGGCTGGGCGAGCCCTACATTACCACCCGCGGCGACGACGGCCGCGATCATGGCGGCGGCCTTGGCCTGGGGCTCTTCATCGCCAAGACGCTTTTGGAGCGCTCCGGCGCCACCACCTCCATTGTCAATGCGACGCCGCCGGAGGCAGGCGCGATCGCAACCGTGGTTTGGACCCGGAGCGCCTTCGAGCAAGGTCGACGGCGACCGCAAGAAAGCCTAGAAGGCTACGCTGTCGCAGCGGCCAAGTGACGCGGCGCGTAGAATTGCCTCGTGGGATCGATTGAATTGATGATGGAGCAACAGGCCGATAATCCGGCCCAAGGGATATCAGCGGACAAGTCTCTGCTGATCGTCGACGATGACAAGGCTTTCGCGGCGCGGCTCGCGCGGGCGATGGAGGGCAGGGGCTTCACGCCGGTTCTCGCCGGCGGGGTCGGCGAAGGACTCGCGGCGATCGCCGATCGCGCGCCGGCCTTCGCTGTCATCGATCTGCGTCTCGCCGATGGCAGCGGGCTCGACGTCATTCGCGAGTTGAAGGCGGTCAGGCCCGATGCGCGCGCGATCATCCTGACGGGCTATGGCGCCATCGCCACTGCGGTTACCGCGGTCAAGCTCGGCGCTTTCGATTATCTTGCCAAACCCGTCGACGCCGACGAAATCCTCGCCGCCCTGATGGCGACCAGGGCGGACAGGCCGCAAAGCGCCGAACATCCGATGTCGGCGGACCGGGTGCGCTGGGAGCACATCCAACGCGTCTACGAATCCTGCGAGCGCAACGTTTCCGAGACGGCGCGCCAGCTCAATATGCATCGCAGGACTTTGCAACGCATCCTCGCCAAGCGAGCGCCGCGTTAGTTAGACCTTGGTCGTTGCGTACTGTCGCGCCAGTACGCCTAATTTTTACGCGATCATCGATCGATTGCCCTGAACCCCGCGCCTTCGCGGCTGGCACATCCCTTGCGAGTAACCCGCGTCACAATCGGCGGCGGCCATGAACCGCTGGCCGGACGTATGTTTGGACGGGGGACGTGTTCATGTCATTCACACGACGTTTCATGCTGCGCGCCGCTGGCGCGCTGGTAGGAGGCGCGGTGGCGCTCAGCGCCATTGCCGCCAAGGCCGAGGATACGATCAAGATCGGCATCCTTCATTCGCTGTCAGGCACGATGGCGATCAGCGAGACCACGCTGAAAGATGTGATGCTCATGCTCATCGATGAGCAGAACAAGAAAGGCGGCGTGCTCGGCAAGAAGCTCGAGGCCGTTGTCGTCGACCCCGCCTCCAACTGGCCGCTCTTCGCCGAAAAAGCCCGCGAACTCATTGCGAAGGATAAAGTATCGGTGGTCTTCGGCTGCTGGACTTCGGTCTCGCGCAAATCCGTGCTGCCGGTCTTCCAGGAACTCGACTCGATCCTATTTTATCCCGTGCAATACGAGGGCGAGGAATCTCAACGCAATGTCTTCTACACCGGCGCCGCGCCGAACCAGCAGGCGATTCCTGCCGTCGATTATCTCATGAGCGCCGACGGCGGCTCGGTGAAGCGTTGGGTGCTTGAAGGCACCGACTATGTCTATCCGCGCACGACGAACAAGATCCTCGAGGCCTATCTAAAGTCCAAGGGTGTCGCGGCTGAAGACATTATGATCAATTACACGCCGTTCGGTTTCTCCGATTGGCAGACCGAGGTCTCGAAGATCAAGGCTTTCGGCGCGGCGGGCAAGAAGACCGCCGTAGTTTCGACGATCAATGGCGACGCCAACGTTCCCTTCTATAAGGAGCTCGGCAACCAAGGCATCAAGGCGACCGACATTCCCGTGGTCGCGTTTTCGGTCGGCGAAGAAGAACTCGCCGGTCTCGACACCAAGCCGCTCGTCGGTCACCTCGCCGCATGGAACTACTTTGAATCGATCGACACGCCGGAGAACAAGGCGTTCATCGCCAAGTGGCGCGAGTTCATCAAGAACCCCAAGCGCACGACGAATGATCCGATGGAAGCCCATGTGATCGGCTTCAACATGTGGGTTAAAGCGGTCGAGAAGGCTGGTTCGTTCGAACCGGACAAAGTGATCGACGCGATGATCGGCGTATCCGTGCCGAATTTGACCGGCGGTCTCTCGACGATGATGCCGAACCATCACATTACCAAGCCGGTCTATATCGGCGAAATCCAAGGCGATGGTCAGCTCAACACCGTTTGGCAGACGCCGGGCACGGTGGTCGCGCAGGAATGGTCGCCGTACCTTGAAGGGTCTCGCGATTTGATCGCCGATTGGCGCAAGCCCCTTTCGTGCGGCAATCTGAACGTCAAGACCGGCAAGTGTGGCGGCTAAGCCCCGACGTTTGCTGAGATCGCGGCTGAACGAAGGTTCTCCCTCCGCACCCCTCTCCCGTAAAAACGGGGGAGGGCTCGTCGCCGAGAACGCGGCGAGAGGAGGGCGCTCACAGGCTTAGGCCATCCAAGTTGCGTCCCTTCTTCCGCAAGCGCGGGAGAAGGCGCCTCGAAAAGCCGGATGGGGCGCGCTGAGGCGCGATCAGGAAGCGCTCCAAGGCCGATCGGCAAGAAGGAAGAATCGCCGGGATGCTCATCCGTTCGATTTGCGCACTTTTACTTCTCGGTTGCATGATCCTCGCGTCAGGCGCTCCCGCGCGCGCGGACGCACTGGATGACGCGCTTGCTCGGTTCGCCGCCGACAAGTTCCCTGAAAGTGAAAAGGGGATCGGCGAATTGGCTGCGAGCGGAGCGCCGACGGCACAGAAAATCCTCGAAGCTCTTTCGGACAATCGCCTGTACTACGATCCAGGCGCACATAAGGTCTACTTCAAGGATGCGAACGGAGATCTCTTCGACGCCAAGACCAGCGAAAAAGCGACCGCCGAGAACTTAAAGAAAGTACGCGTCAACAATGCCCTGCGCAGCGCGATCGACGCCGCGCTGGGCTCGATGACGCTAATCGCCGCCGATCCAGAAAAGCGCATCGCGGCCGCAGAAGCGGTGTTCAAATCGCGCGATACACGGGCCCTGGCCAACGTCAACGCTGCGCTGGCGAAAGAGACGAATCCGCGCGCCGCAGAAGCGCTGCGTCAGGCCCGCGCGGCCATCCTACTGGGGAGCGCCGACGCGAGCGAGACTGATCGGCTGGACGCCGTCGCGGTCCTCAAAGCTCGCGGCGATCAGGACGCCCAGAGCATGCTCGACGAGGCTTCGCAGAAAGAGAAGGCGGGGCCGGTCAAGACCGCGGCGCAGGCGGCGCTATCAGCCATCCAGTTCCGGCTCGGCTTGTGGAACGTCGCGCAAAATCTCTGGTACGGTCTTTCGCTCTCCTCCGTGCTTCTGTTGGCCGCGATCGGTCTCGCCATCACCTTCGGTGTGATGGGCGTCATCAATATGGCGCATGGCGAGATGGTGATGCTCGGCGCCTACACGGTCTTCGTCGTGCAGAGCTTGCTGCCGCCCTCGCTCGCTGACTATTCCCTGGCTATCTCGCTGCCGCTCGCCTTCCTCGTCGCGGGTTGCGTCGGCGTGATCATCGAGCGCTTCGTAATTCAATTCCTTTACGGGCGGCCCTTGGAAACACTGCTCGCGACCTGGGGCGTCTCCTTGATCCTGCAACAGGCGGTGCGCACCGCTTTTGGCGCCAATAACCGGCAGGTCTATGCGCCGCATTTCATGTCGGGGGCCGTCGAGGTCGGCGGCCTTTCGATTACGACCGGTCGATTGTGGATCATTGTCCTCGCGATTGTCGTCTTCGTCGCCCTGCAACTGGTGCTCCGCTTGACCTCCTTCGGCTTGCGGATGCGGGCTGTCACCCAAAATCGCCGCATGGCTTCGGCGATGGGCATTTCGACCAGGTTCATTGACATGCTCGCTTTTGCGCTCGGCTCGGGCATCGCGGGCGTCGCCGGCGTCGCGCTGTCGCAGATCGACAATGTGTCGCCCAACCTCGGCCAAGGCTACATCATCGACAGTTTCATGGTCGTGGTGCTCGGCGGCGTCGGCAACCTCTGGGGCACACTGCTTGGCGCGCTGACGCTCGGCGTCGCCAATAAATTCCTCGAACCTTTCGCGGGCGCCGTGCTCGGCAAGATCGCGCTCCTCATCTTCATCATCCTGTTCATTCAAAAGCGGCCGCGTGGTCTGTTTGCGCTCAAAGGCCGGGCGGTGGAAGCATGATCGCCGCGCGTTTCTTCGGCAAACTCGACGGGCTCGGCTACGTCTTCGTCCTCTTTCTGCTCGCCGCCGCGATCCTCGTGCCTTTCCTGGCGCTCGCCATTCCGCGCGAGTCGCCCTTCGCCATGCCGCCCTATATCGTCGCTTTGCTCGGCAAGTATCTTTGCTATGCGATCCTGGCGCTCGCGCTCGATCTCGTCTGGGGCTATTGCGGCATTCTCTCCCTTGGCCATGGCGCGTTCTTCGCGCTCGGCGGCTACGCCATGGGCATGTATCTCATGCGCCAGATCGGCGCGCGCGGCGTCTACGCCAATCCACTTCTGCCGGATTTCATGGTCTTTCTGAACTGGCACGCTCTGCCCGTCCCTTGGTGGGGATTCAATTTCTTCCCTTACGCCATGGCGATGGTGATGCTGGTCCCGGGCGTCCTCGCCTTCGCCTTCGGATGGTTCGCCTTCCGCTCGCGGGTGAACGGTGTGTACCTCTCGATCATTACGCAGGCGATGACCTATGCGCTGAAACTCGCTTTCTTCCGCAATGATTTCGGCTTTGGCGGCAACAATGGCCTGACCGATTTCAAGGATATTCTTGGTATTCCCCTGCAGACCGATGCGACCAGGGCGGGTTTTTTCTCCCTCACCGCGCTATTTCTCCTGCTCGCCTTTTTGATCGCCAAAGCGATCGTCTCGTCGAAATACGGCAAGGCGCTAATCGCGGTGCGCGATGCGGAAAGCCGTATCCGTTTTCTTGGCTATCGCGTCGAGAATTATAAGCTCTTCGTCTTCGTCGTGTCGGCGGTCATCGCTGGCGTCGCGGGCGCGCTCTATGTGCCGCAAGTTGGCATCATAAATCCTTCCGAATTCGATCCCGGCAATTCGATCGAAGCCGTGATATGGGTCGCGGTTGGCGGCCGCGGCACTTTGGTCGGCGCAGCGCTCGGAGCGGTGATTGTCAATTTCGCCAAGACGTACTTTACCGGCGCGCTGCCGGAATATTGGCTCTTCGCTCTCGGCGCGCTGTTCATTCTCACGACTCTGTTCCTACCCAAGGGCATTCTCGGCCTTATCATGCGTCGGCGCGAAAAGCCGGCCACGCCGCCGCCGGCGCTCAAGGCTGCAGCGCCGCAACCAGGGGCTGCCGAATGATCGCCGCCGACGATTCCAAGCTGACGCGCACTTTGCTCTATCTCGACGGCGTCAGCGTCTCATTCGATGGCTACAAAGCGCTACGCGGTCTTTCGCTGACGCTCGAGCCCGGCGAGATGCGCGCGATCATCGGGCCGAACGGCGCCGGCAAGACCACGATGATGGATGTCATCACCGGCAAGACAAGACCTGACGAGGGCGACGTCTATTTCGACGGCCGGCATAATCTCACGCAATTGGACGAAGCGGACATTGCCGAACTCGGCATCGGACGCAAGTTCCAGAAGCCGACGGTCTTCGAAAGCCACACGGTCGCGGACAACATCCTTCTCGCGGCCAAAGCGCCGCGCGAAGTTTTTGCGACCTTATTCAAGCGCGAAGGGGAGGGCGCCGCAGAACGCATCGACCGCATTCTTGAGACGACCCGTCTTAACGAGCACCGCAACCGATTGGCCGGCGCGCTGTCGCATGGTCAAAAGCAATGGCTCGAAATAGGCATGTTGCTCGCGCAGGATCCGAAACTTCTCCTCGTCGACGAGCCAGTGGCCGGCATGACCGACGCCGAGACGGCGGCGACGGCCGACCTTTTGCGCGAGATCGCGCGCGACCATTCGGTCGTTGTCGTCGAGCATGACATGGCCTTTGTACGCGCGCTCGGCGTCAAGGTGACGGTGCTGCATGAGGGCTCTGTCCTCGCCGAAGGGGCGCTCGATCAAGTCAGCGCGGATGAGCGGGTCATCGAAGTGTATTTGGGACGATGAGGAAGATGACAATGACAATGACGTTGAATCCTCCGTCGTCGTTGCGAGAAGCGAAGCGAAGAAGCAATCCATTCAAGGGGCTGCGCCTTAGGCGTGGATTGCTTCGCTTCGCTCACAATCACGGACGGTGCGCCCGCCGCCTCTCACCCCATTATCGCCCATGCTGAGCGTCGAGAATATCGATCTCTTCTATGGCGCGGCGCAGGCGCTTCGCGGCGTCTCGCTCAAGGCCGAGATCGGCAAGGTCACTTGCGTGCTTGGCCGTAACGGCGTCGGCAAATCCTCGTTGCTGCGCGCCATCGTCGGCCAGCAAGCGATCAACTCCGGCGCTATTGTTTGGCAGGGACAGGATATCAGCCGTACCCCGACCTATCAGCGCGCCAAGCAAGGCATCGGTTATGTGCCGCAAGGGCGCGAAATCTTTCCGCTCTTAACCGTCCGCGAAAATCTCCTCACCGGCCTCGCCACCCAGCCGCGGGCGACCCGCTTCATCGAGGACGAGATTTTCAGCCTCTTCCCAGTCCTTTCCGAAATGCTCGGCCGCCGCGGCGGCGACCTCTCCGGCGGCCAGCAACAGCAATTGGCGATTGGCCGCGCCTTGGTGACAAGGCCCAAGCTACTGGTGCTGGATGAGCCGACTGAGGGCATTCAGCCCTCGATCATCAAGGATATCGGCAGGGCGATCATCTACCTCAGGCAAAAAGGCGAGATGGCGATCGTGATCGTCGAGCAATATTTCGAATGGGCGCGCGATCTCTGCGACGACTATGTCGTCATGGACCGCGGCGCCGTGGTGCTCGCCGGAGACCGCGCCTCGATGGTCGAAAGCGACGTGCGGCGGCATATGTCGGTCTGACGCCGCCGCCGGATCCCGCCCCAATTATCGCTCAATCCGCGTCAATATGCTAAAGGCTGGCCCCTTCCTGCGGCAAGGATTCGTATGACCAGTCCGACTCTCGAACGTTTCCTCGGCGGATCGCCGACTTCCGTCGCGATCCGGCTGATCGTCGTCTCGTTTATCGTCGGCGTGTTGCTGGTGATGTTCGGCGTGGAGCCCGGCGATATTGTCGCCAGCGTCGGGCGGCTCTTCCAACGCATCGTGGATTACGGGCTCGCCGATTTCCGTCAATTCGGACGAACGATCTTGACCGGCGCTATCGTCGTGGTGCCGATCTGGCTCGTCATTCGGCTCTTGGACTCGCGCCGGTCGCGTTGACTAAGACGCGGCGGGCGGCTTTCACCCCGACGCGTTCGTTTGGGTTAAGGTACGCGCATCCGCTCCAACCGCCTGCGCAATGGTTCTGTGGCCATCCGTATCCAGCCGCGCGCGCAGTCCGGCCAGTATTTGGGGCACGAGTAATGGCCCGTGAAAGATGAGCGCCGAATAGAGCTGCAGAAGGCTCGCGCCGGCGCGGACTTTCGCATAGGCCGCGGCGGCGCTGTCGATCCCGCCGCAACCGATCAAAGGGAAGGCGCCTTCAGCGCGAAGATAGGTCTCCGCAAGGATACGCGTCGATAGCGAGAAGAGCGGCGCGCCTGAGAGGCCGCCGGTTTCTTGCGCCTTCGAGTCGGAAAAGCCGGCAGGACGCGAGATCGTCGTATTCGAGATGATCATGCCGTCGGCGCCGCGCGATCGCGCCACAGCGACGATATCGTCCAATGTCGCGAGATCGACGTCAGGCGCAATCTTGATCAAGACCGGGCGGCGCCGTGTCTGCGCGTCGCGTGTTTCGATCACACGGGCGACGAGGACGTCCAAGGCGCCTTTTTGCTGCAGGTCGCGTAAGCCCGGCGTGTTGGGCGACGAGATATTGATGGTGAAATAGCTCGCGACATCGGCAAAAGCGCTTATGCCAAGCAGATAATCAGCAATGCGGTCGGAGGAATCCTTGTTCGGCCCGATATTGACGCCGACGATTCCGATCCGTCGCCTCGCGGTAAGGCGAGAATGCGCCGAGTCATAGCCCTGGTTGTTGAAGCCCAAGCGATTGATCAAAGCCTGCTCGCGCGGCAATCGGAACAGGCGTGGACGCGGATTGCCGGGTTGCGGCAGAGGGGTCAACGTGCCGACCTCGACGAAACCGAAGCCCAGGCTCAACAGCCCGTTGGGGACTTCGGCGTTCTTGTCGAAGCCGGCCGCCATGCCCAACGGATTGGGGAAGTCGATGCCGAAAGCCGCGGTGGCGAGACGCGCATCGCGCGCGGGCGACGCAGTCGGGGTCAAGGATAGAGCCACAATGGCGAGGCGATGGGCCTGTTCCGGTTCGAGCGCGAAGAGCAAGGGACGCGCCAGCGCGCCAAGCGCGCCGATCATAAGCCCAGCGTTCCAAAGTCATGCTTCCCGTTGGGACCAAGCGGCAGAGCCCGTATCCAGAGCGTTTTTTCGATCGGAAGAGTAGCGTAAAGATGCGGGAAGAGAGCGCCGCCGCGCGACGGCTCCCATTTCAGTGCTTCGCCGAGCGCTTGCGGGTCGACGGCGACGAGAAGAAGGTCGCTTCGCCCGGCAAAATACTTGGCGGCCGTCTCCGGCGCCTGCTCCGCGGTCGAGAGGTGAATGTACCCGTCTGCGCGATCGACAGACGAGCCTTCGAAGACGCCGCCTGCCTCGGCCACGCGCCATTCGTCCTTTCCAGTGATCTTGAAGATCAACGCCATCGCTCGAAGCGCCGCGATTACTCAAGGAGCATGCGCTTGAGCAATTCGAGCTCTTCGTTCAGGCCCGTATCGGTCTTGGCGAGGCCTTCGATTTTCCGAACCGCGTGCAGCACGGTCGTGTGATCGCGACCGCCGAAGCGGCGACCAATTTCCGGCAGCGAGCGCGGCGTCAGGACTTTCGCGAGATACATCGCGATCTGCCGCGGCTTGACCACCGTTGCGGTGCGACGCGCCGAGAGTATGTCTTGTCGCGTCACGCTAAAGCGATTGGCGACGAGCTTCTGAATGTCTTCGATCTTAACGCGCTTGGGCTCATGTGTGCGAATGAGGTCTCGGATCGCGACCTCGGCACTTTCGACCGTGTGCCGCTGACCGACGATCGAGGAATGGGCGAGCAGCCGATTGACGGCCCCTTCCAGGTCGCGTCCATTGGAATTGATCGCGCGAGCGACATAGGTCAGCACCGCGGGAGCGACTTCAAAGCCCGGTTGCAGCGCTTGCGCCGCTGCGACACGCGCCTCGAGAATATTCACGCGCAGCGCCTCATCGAGCGCACCCATCTCGACGCAGAGGCCGCCAGCGAGGCGCGAGCGTACGCGCTCTTCGAGCGCCTCGAGTTCGTTCGGCGGCCGATCGGCGGCGACAACCACTTGTCGACCCGCGTCGACCAGCGCGTTGAGCGCGTGACAGAACTCATTCTGGATCGACTTGCCTTGCAGGAATTGCGCGTCGTCAAAAATCAGCAGATCGATCGAACGCAAGGCCTCCTTGAAGGCGATGGCTGTCTGAGCGCGCAAAGCGGCGACAAAGCCATACATGAATCTTTCCGCCGTGAGATAGATCGCGCGCCGACCTTGGCTGGTCGCGGCATGCGCCACCGCTTGCAGCAGATGTGTTTTGCCGAGGCCGACTGAGGCGTGGATATAAAGTGGGCTAAAGGTGGGCGGCTGGCCGGCTCGCGTCTCGATGATTTTCTGCGCCGCCGAATAGGCGAGCTGATTGGATTTTCCAACCAGGAAGCTTGCGAAAGTCAGTCTGCGGTCAAGCGGCGAGCCCGCCATCGCTTCGTCACTCTGAGAAAGATCGTTGCGCTTCCCAGGCAGGCGGGGCTGCGTTCGCTCCGTCGGCGGCACGAAATACGTGTCATGCGCGCTCGACGGCTGGACCCGCGTCTCAGTTCCCCGAACTGGCGCGCGCGTGGACGACCGTACCGAAAGGGTCAGCGACGCGACGACGTCAAATTCGCTTCTCATCGCGGCCAGAATGCGATCCGTATAATGGTTGTCGATCCAGCTTTTCAGGAATTTCGTTGGAACCGACAGGCGCGCGTCGCCGTCGACGATCTCGTCGAGTTCGAGTCGACCGAACCAGCTTGAATAGACGTCTTCGCCGAGCTCGGCTCTAAGCCGCGCAGTGCACCTTTTCCAGGCCTGAAGACGGTTTGAGAATTCATCAGTTGGCTGCAGCATGGCGCAATTCTCTGGATGGGTTTGCATGGCCCAAAGGCCCAATAAGACTCAAAGGTGGAGGAAGAAAGCCGATACGACTTACGACTGCGACCAGGGAAGGCCTTGCGCCTTCCATCCGTCGACAAGGCCCCGTCGTTGCTTATCGTCCAACGGACCTTCGAAGCCGGTTGCAATGTTGAAACACTGCGTATGACCGGCTGCGCTCATCGCTATAGCGGCCGCGCGCGAACGCACGCCTGAACGGCATAGAAACAATAAGGGCGCATCGGCGCCGACGCTTTGTTCATCCAAAATGGCGTCGAGTTGCGTCGAGAAATCGCCATTGACCTTCATCGAAGGGAATTCTTGCCATTCGATGAGCAATGGGCGCTTGCCGAGCGCTGTTAGATCAGGGACGCCAACGTAAGCCCATTCCGCCTTGGTTCGCACATCCACCAAGACCGCGGTCTTATCACGTTCGAGAATAGAAAAGGCCTCTTGAGCAGTTATATCACCTAAGTATGTGGTAGTAGATTGAGCAGACATGATCTCCCCCTCCGCAGCGCCGCACTGCGGTTAAACCAATCCTTCTTGTTTCTAAGGTGAGAAAGAGGGAGTTAGAACTCTGAGAGCTTCAGGCCTGTCCGATAATCGGTACCATAGCAGCTCACGTCATTTTTCCTGTTATTTTGCACAACCGCCCCCTCTGGTTGCCAATGTTTTGGCAATCCTTGATAACATTATCGTTTCCTGTAATCGCCGCTCAGCATCGCCGCCGACAATTCGAATATCGCACGCTGATCCGAGGGCAGCAACACAGTTCGTTACAAAACTGTCGTCGTTGGCGCAGGGAAGATAACATCTATATCACATAACGTTCTAGTGATTTTTGCAAGATATTGTGAGTCAAGGAAACTTGGATTTGTCATGGAGACGAAAAAAAAACTTCGTCTGGAGAGCTGTCGCGATCGTCCAACAAAAATTTGTCCGCTTTAATCGGGGACAACGCCTTCTTTGCCTGCAAGACTTTGAATCGCGAGCAATTTGTTTGCGCGCTTGATTTCATCATGTCGCTCCCTGCAAATGGGCTCTAACAAAAAGGATCATCAAATTTGAGCGATTGGGACGCCCGCCAATATCTGCAATTCGAAACAGAACGAACGCGACCGGCTATCGATCTGTTAGCGCATATTCAAGGCGCGGCGCAACATGTCGCTGACCTTGGTTGCGGTCCAGGCAACTCGACCGAATTGCTCATCGCGCGTTTTCCCGACGCGATCGTGACAGGTATCGACAATTCTGACGATATGCTGGCGCAAGCGCGCAAGCGCCTCCCTTACGTCACCTTTGAAAAGGCCGATCTTGCCGATTGGCGCGCTACGACATCAGTGGACGTCGTCTTCGCAAATGCAGTGATGCAATGGATCCCATCGCATGTTCGCGTGATGCAGAGCATTGTCGAGCGGCTGGCGCGGGGCGGCAGAATTGCTGTGCAAATGCCGGATAATCTCGATGAGCCAACGCATGCGCTCATGCGCGAAATAGCGGGCCGCATGTCCTTCTCGTCGAAACTTGCAAGCGCCGCCGCGTTGCGCGAGCCGATTGGCGCGTTCGAGGATTATTATAGGGCGCTTGCGCCGCTATGCGCGCGCGTCGATCTCTGGCGTACGATTTATGGTCACATTCTCGATGGGCCGCGCGCGATCGTCGAATGGGTCAAAGGAACGGGCTTGCGCCACTTTCTTGACCCGTTGACGCCAGAGGAACAGGCTGAATTTCTCGCGCGCTATGAAGAGGCGATCACTGCGGCCTATCCGCGCCTCGCAGACGGCCGCGTTCTGCTGCGCTTTCCTCGCGTCTTCATCGTCGCTGTGAAAAGCGCGTAGCGATTCCTGGGGCGACGCGCTATCACAACGAGACATCAACGCCGCTTTTTTCTCGAGAATCGTGTGTGACGCCTTCGCTTCGCTTTGCTGCTTCGCTGATCGCCTTCGTTCTTATTCTCGCCGGCGACGCTGAGGCCCAAGACAAGGGAACGCTGAATCCTCAGCCCCTGCCGCCGCTCGCCAATCCGAACGATCCCGGCATTGCCGCGAAAGAACTATTCGGCCGCGCGCTGACGCCGGCGGACATCCAAGCGCGTTCGATCGGTTTTTATTCGCGCGGTTGTCTCGCGGGCGCGAAAGCCTTGCCTGTCGATGGCGAGACTTGGCAGGTGATGCGCCTGTCGCGCAATCGCAATTGGGGCAGCCCCGCATTGCTGTCTTTCCTGGAGCGCTTTTCGAAGAAGGCGGCAGCCTCCGGCGTATGGCCCGGGATTTTGGTCGGCGATATGTCGCAGCCGCGCGGCGGGCCGATGCTGACCGGCCATGCTTCACATCAGATCGGCCTTGATGCCGACATCTGGTTGACGCCGATGCCCGATCGTCGCTTGTCGCGGCAGGAGCGCGAGGAAATGTCCGCCGTCAACATGGTGACCGACGACGGTCTTTCGGTCGATCCTGATCACTGGACCGCGAGGCAAGCCGGCGTAATCAAGGCGGCAGCCGAGGAGCCGGACGTCGAACGCATTTTCGTCAACGCCGCGATCAAGAAGGCCTTGTGCCAGATCGCCAAAGGCCAGGCGTGGATGACGAAGGTACGTCCCTATTGGGGGCACAATTATCATTTCCACGTCCGCCTCGCTTGTCCGAAAGGCCAAGAGCAATGCCGCCCGCAGGATCCCGTGCCGCCGGGCGATGGTTGCGATAAGTCACTCGACTGGTGGTTCACCGACGAGGCGCTCCATCCCAAGCCGTCGCCGCCGGGCAAGCCGTTGACACTGGCGCAATTACCGCCGGCCTGTCGACAGGTATTACTGGAGAAGTAGGGAATGCGGAAGAGTGGCGTTAGTGCGGCGGCGCGCCGTTTTGCGGTCGGTGGCTGATCCAATCAGAGGCCGCGAGAAGTAGCGCTGAAACGACGAATGTGAGGTGCACGCCCGCGAGCCACCACAGGTTCCTGTCGGTTTGCTGATCGATGTCCATATAGGCTTCGAGTAATTTGATCGCTGAAATGGCGACGATCGAGGACATCAATTTAAGTTTCAGTTCACTGAAATCGATACTCGCCATCCATTGCGGCCAATCCCGGTGCTCGGCGATGTCGATCCGCGAAACGAAATTCACGTAGCCGGAAAAGATCACGATCACTACCAGCGAAGCGGTCAGCGTCAGATCGATGATCGACAGTACGCCGAGGATGATCCCAGACTCGCCAAGATTGAAGAAATTATGGGCGAGTTCGTAGAGACGCTCGATGGTTTTGACCAGCAGTTCGATGAGGCCGATCGCCAGAGCAAAATAGAAAGGCGCTAGCAGCCATCGACTGGCGAAGAGGATTTTTTCGAGCGTGCGTTCGATCATCGCCGTAGCCTTAAAATCGTTCCTCGCTCCGACGCATCAGGACGTCCGATCGAGCAGGACTCCAATGCGCCTTCTCGCGCGAACTCCTGATTATCACGCCACGCCAAACCCAAGAAGCGCCGGAGCGCGGAGACGGTCGCCGGCCCGACCTTGTCAGCCTTTGAGCACGCGGCCGGCGACGGCGTCGAGCTTGGCGAGGAGGGCGGGATCACGCGCGTTCGGGCCTGTCATGATCGCGGTTTCGAGGGCGCGATCCGAGCCGGCGGGGCAAGGCTCGTGTTCGGCCGGGAATTCCCGCAAGACGCGGCCAATCAGCGCCGCGGCGCGCGCCGCATTCTCATGGACGACTTTGATCACGGCGGCGACATCCACCGCGCCATGCTCCTCGTGCCAACAATCATAGTCGGTCACCATCGCGATCGTGGCGTAAGAAATCTCGGCTTCGCGGGCGAGTTTGGCTTCGGTCGCCGCCGTCATGCCGATCACATCGGCGCCTTCCGCTTGGCAGCGCAGCGATTCAGCGAAAGACGAGAATTGAGGCCCTTCGATACAGACGTAAGTCCCGTTCATCTTGAACGCGATTTTCTCGGCCTCGGCGGCGTCTGCGATCCGCCTCTGCAGGCGCGGCGCAATTGGATGGGCCATGGAGACATGGGCGACGCAGCCATTGCCGAAAAAACTATTCTCTCGGCGATAGGTGCGGTCCCGGAATTGATCGATGAGGACAATCAGCCCAGGATAAAGCTCGCGTCGGAACGAGCCGCAGGCCGATATGGAAATGATGTCGGTGACGCCCGCGCGTTTGAGCGCGTCGATATTGGCGCGGTAGTTGATGCCCGAGGGCGAGAAACGATGGCCGCGGCCGTGACGCGGCAGGAAGACCGCTTGGGTCTCTCCGATCGTGCCGAAGCGTAGCGCGTCTGACGGGTCGCCCCACGGCGTGCTGACCTTTTCTTCGCGGAGGCCGGTGAGGCCCTCGAGGTCGTAGACGCCCGAGCCGCCGATTATTCCGACGATCGCTTTGGTCATCCCGAACGCTCCGAGGTTTACTGCCTCGCCCGGCGGAGCAAGGCGAGGGTGGTCCTACAGAATAGACCGTTCGAAAAACGGTCGGCCTATGGCGTCCAGCGAGAAGCAGCGCCGGACTCGAGGCGCACAGGCTCCACGTTAAGCTATCAGGCGGCCTGCTCTTGGTTTCAGGGAGAACGGACTTCGCGCTAGTGAACTTTGCTCCAGACACGCTTCTTGGTGAAATAGAGCAAGAAGGAAAGAACGACCAGGAAGATCATCACGCGCAAGCCGATCTTCTTGCGCTCGACCAGTGTCGGTTCGGAAGCCCAGTAGAGGAAGGATATGACGTCCTTCGAATATTGCGGCACCGTCGTCGGCGTTCCGTCGGTATATTCGACCTGACCGTCGGATAGCGGCTTGGGCATCGCGATCTTGTGGCCGGGGAAATAAAGGTTCCAATTCTGATCGTCGGCTTTGGTGTAGCCATTGAGAATCGCATAGACGTAGTCGGCGCCGACTTCCTGGTACTGATCGAACGGCAGCGCGTCGAAAATGAACCAGGGCAGACCGCGCTCATATTTGCGCGCCTTGACCAGCGTCGACATATCGGGCGGCGCTTTGCCGAGCGTCGCGGCCGCAGCTTCCGGATTTGGATAAGTGCCCGGAATGATGTCGGACGGCCGGCCCGGCCTCTTCGCATATTCGCCTTTGTCGTTCGGCTCCGTCTCGGTGACCGTGTAGGTCGCCGCCAGCGCTTTCACCTGGGCCTCGTTAAAGCCGGGTCCGTTCGGATCGCCCAAAGTACGGAACGGAATGCTCAAGGAATGACAATTGGCGCAGACGTCGTGATAGACCTTGAAGCCGCGCTGCAATTGCGCCTGGTCGAACTCTCCGAAAAAGCCTGAGAAGCTCCAGCTCTGGCGCGTCGGCGAAGGTTGCTCTTCGCCAGCCTCTGTCGCCGGCGTCGGCCCAGTCTGCTTCTCTGTGCTCGCGGCAGGCTGATCGCCAGCAGCTATCGCCGCGCTTCCCCCAGCGAGCGCCATCAGGACAGCCAGCGCGGCCGAGGCGAGGGCGTTTTTTTTGAAACGAGTCATGTTCATTGTTCCCCGAATGGCTCGCCCGTCAAATTGCGCTCTTCTCGGCAGGCCCGACGGCTTCCCTCGCGGGGTCGCCCTTTGTCCTTGCGAGCACCGCATCAGCGATGGAAGGCGGCAATGGCTTGGTCGTTTCGAAAAGGCCGAGCAACGGCAGGACGATCAGGAAGAACGCGAAATAGCAGATCGCCAGGATGCGCGCCGACAAGACATAGGCGTCCGTAATTTCCTGAGAGCCGAGCCAGCCGAGGCCGACGCAGACCACGACGAAGAGCCAGAAGAAGACGCGGAACACCGGCCGGTATTTCGCCGACTTAACGGGCGACGTATCGAGCCAAGGAAGGAAGGCGAGCAGGGCGATGGCGCTGAACAAAGCGATGACGCCGAGGAGCTTGTTCGGAATGGCGCGCAGGATTGCATAGAAGGGCAACAGATACCATTCCGGCACGATGCGGGCCGGCGTCTGCAGTGGATTGGCCTTGATGTAATTGTCAGCGTCGCCGAGGAAGTTCGGAATGTAAAAGACGAACCAGGCGTAGACGATCAGAAACACCGAGAGACCGAACACGTCCTTCAACGTCGCATAGGGCGTGAACGCGACGGTGTCGCGCGCCACGTCCTTGACCTCGACGCCGTCAGGATTGTTCTGGCCGGCGACATGAAGCGCCCATACGTGCAAGACGACGACGCCCGCGATCATGAAGGGTAGAAGATAGTGCAGCGAGAAGAAGCGATTGAGCGTCGGATCGCCGACCGCATAGCCGCCCCAGAGCCACGTCGAGACAGCTTTGCCGACGAGCGGGATGGCGGAGAACAGGTTGGTGATGACGGTTGCGCCCCAGAAGCTCATCTGACCCCAGGGAAGCACGTAACCCATGAAGGCGGTCGCCATCATCAGGAGATAAATGATGACGCCGAGAATCCAGAGAACTTCGCGCGGCGCCTTATAGGACCCGTAATAGATGCCGCGGAAAATATGCACATAGACGGCGAAGAAGAACATCGACGCGCCGTTCGAGTGCAGGTAGCGGAGCAGCCAACCGTAGTTGACGTCTCGCATGATGTGCTCGACCGAGTCGAAGGCGAGCGTCGCTTCTGGCGTGTAGTGCATCGCCAGAATGATTCCCGTGACGATCTGCGCCCCGAGCATGAACGACAAGATCGCGCCGAACGTCCAAAGATAATTCAGATTTCGCGGCGTCGGATAGGCCACGAAAGACGAGTGGACGAGCCCCATGATCGGCAGCCGGCTCTCGAACCATTTGCCCAGCGCGCTTTTCGGGACGTAGGTCGAAGTTCCGCTCATGATTTCTGTTTCTCTGCAGGCGAGGCGTGAATTTGGCGAGGCGGCTCCCGGGCGAGGCGTCGCCTCAGCCGATCTGCACCTTGGTGTCGGAGAGGAAAGTATATTCAGGGACTTCAAGATTGAGCGGGGCTGGCCCCTGACGGATACGTCCCGACGTATCGTAGACCGAGCCATGGCAAGGGCAGAACCAGCCCTCATATTTGCCTTCGTGACCGAGCGGGATGCAGCCAAGATGGGTGCAGACGCCGACGACGATGAGCCATTCCGGCTTTTTGACGCGCTGGGCGTCGGTCTGCGGATCGCGAAGCTCGCTCACCGGCGTGTTAACTGCGTCATCAATCTCTTTCTTCGTCCGATGACGCACGAAAACCGGCTTACCGCGCCATTTGACGGTGAGGATCTGACCCTCTTGGACCGCACTGAGGTCGACCTCCGTCGAAGCTAAGGCCAAGGTCGAGGCGTCGGGGTTCATTTGATCGATCAGCGGCCAAACCGTGGCGCCGACAGCCACCGCGCCGGCGGCGCCGGTCGCGATAAAAAGGAAGTCTCTGCGGGATTGATCGACCGTTGCCGCGCCTGCCAAATGAGCCCCCAATGTTTCCCTTCGCACGCTCCAGCGCTTTTTGTGCGGAGCGCGGTGCGAATCGAGCCCGGCCCGAAACGCTTTTACACGCAATGACCCGAAACGCCCGGCGGCGAACGGACGGCTTTCAGTTTCGACGCCGCGCATCAGCGCGCCGTCCCCCAGGACAGCCGTTTCGAGGCTATTTCGCACCCTTCTTTGTGGTTGTCTATAGGTCGCGCCAGGGGTTAAGGCGCGGCTTGTCGTCACGCTCGACGAGCCGCCTTTCAGGCTTGCGCGGCGGCGTGGACTATCGCTCCGCTTTTCCTTTTTCGCGCTTGGCTTTAGAGGCGTGATGATGAGCCCCGCGCCCGAACATCTGCGGCTGGCGCTTTACCAGCCGGACATCGCCCAAAACGCGGGCGCGATATTGCGGACTTGCGCCTGTTTTGGGGTCGCCGCCGCGATCATCGGACCGGCCGGCTTTCCAAGCTCGGATCGCCATTTCCGTCGCGCCGGCATGGATTATCTCGACCATGTTGCGGTCGAACGTCATGATTCCTGGCGCGCGTTCGAGGACTGGCGTCTTGGCGCGCAGCGCCGTCTCGTGCTTCTGACGACGCACGGAGCGATCGATCACTGGGATTTCGCCTTCGCGCCTGGCGACGTGATCATGGTCGGGCGCGAATCGGCTGGCGTTCCCGACGAAGTGCATGATGCGGCCGATGCCCGATTGCGGATCGCCATTCGCGCGCCGATGCGCTCGCTCAATGTCAGCGTCGCGGCGGGGATCGTCCTCAGCGAAGCGATTCGTCAGATCGGCGGCGGAAGAAGCATGACCTGAGCGCCGCCGCGCGGAAGATCACTCCCTTTCCTGGCGAGGCGGTCATGTATAAGCGTTCTGATGAACCTCGGCGGCGCTGGCGGTTCGAATGGGGAGGCCGGGCGAGGAGCGACTGGTTTGAGTGACAAGACGCGCATTCTGATCGCCGACGACCATCCGCTGATTCTCGGCGCCCTTCGTCATGCGCTCACCGGGGCGATCGAAGGCGCCGAATTCTACGAAGCGCGCGACCTCGAAAGCGTCTCCGCCGCACTGGAGGCGACGCCCGACATGGACCTCGTCCTGCTCGATCTTTCAATGCCGGGCGTGCGTGGATTTTCTGGGCTTATTTATCTGCGCGCGCAGCATGCGGGCGTCCCCGTCGTCATTGTTTCCGCCAATCGAGATCCGGCCGTGATCCGGGCCTGCATCGACCTCGGCGCGGCGGGGTATATTCCCAAATCGCTGGACCTCGAGACGATGCGCGCATCGGTGCGGACCGTCCTCGAGGGCGGACGATGGGTTCCGCCCGACCTCGATCTGGCGGCGCCGGCCGATCCGGGATCGAGCCTCATCTTACGGCGCTTGTCTTCGTTAACGCCGCAACAGGTGCGCGTCCTGATGATGTTGTCGGAAGGCTTGTTGAATAAGCAGATCGCTTACGAACTTTCCGTCTCGGAAGCGACGGTCAAGGCGCATGTCTCGGCGATCTTGCAGAAGCTAGGCGTCGAGAGCCGAACGCAAGCGGTGATCGCCGCATCAAATATTGAAAAGGGTCTTTGGCCGGCGAAGGCTTGAGCGCGCGGGCGATTTCATGGATCGCCATCGGCGGCGCCTTGCACGGTCCGGCGCGCGCCCTTTAGTGTCTCGCCATTGGGGCCGGCGCAAGGTTCGGTCAAAGGGGTTAGGAGCGTAGGGGCATGATCAAAACGATCGACACGAAGCCATTTGACGACCAAAAGCCCGGCACTTCGGGTCTCCGAAAAAAGGTGCCGCATTTTCAGCAACCGCATTACGTCGAGAATTTCATTCAATCGATTTTCGATTCGCTCGAAGGCTTCACCGGCGACACGCTGGTTGTCGGCGGCGACGGGCGCTATTTCAACCGGGAGGCGATCCAGCGGGTTATCAAAATCGCCGCGGCCAACGGCTTCGGAAAATTGCTTATCGGGCGCGGCGGCCTGATTTCGACGCCGGCCGTGTCCTGCATCATCCGGGCGCGCAAGGCTTTCGGCGGCATCATTCTTTCCGCGAGCCACAATCCTGGCGGCCCCGAAGGCGACTTCGGCATCAAGTACAATATCGGCGCCGGCGGCCCAGCGCCCGAGAAAATCACCGACGCGATTTTCGCCCGCAGCAAGGTCATCGATCACTACAAGATTTCCGATGCGCCTGACGTCGATCTCGACAAGCTCGGCGTGACGCGCGTGGAAAATACGGATGTCGAGATCATCGACCCGGTCGCCGACTACAAAGCGCTGATGAACACGCTTTTCGATTTCGAAGCGATCAAGGCCTTGTTCGACTCCGGGTTCCGCATGCGCTTTGACGCGATGCACGCCGTCACCGGACCTTATGCGCACGCCATTCTCGAGGACGAACTCGGCGCGGGGCGCGGCACGGTGGTCAATGGCACGCCGCTGCCGGATTTCGGCGGCCATCATCCCGATCCGAACCTCACTTACGCCAAGGAGCTGTACGATCTCATGATGTCCCCGGAGGCGCCGAATTTCGGCGCGGCTTCCGATGGCGACGGCGACCGCAACCTCATCATCGGCCGCGGCATTTTCATCACGCCGTCGGATTCCCTCGCGATGCTGGCGGCCAACGCCACGCATGCGCCTGGCTACGCCAAGGGGCTCGCAGGCGTCGCGCGCTCGATGCCGACCAGCGGCGCAGCCGATCGCGTCGCGGCCAAGCTCGGGATCAAATGCTACGAGACGCCGACGGGTTGGAAGTTCTTCGGCAATCTGCTCGACGCCGGCCTTGCGACTTTCTGCGGCGAGGAAAGTTCAGGCACGGGCTCCAATCACGTGCGCGAGAAAGACGGGCTTTGGGCGGTGTTGCTGTGGCTCAACATCCTCGCCAAGCGCCGCATTTCCGTACTCGATCTCGCCCATGAACATTGGGCGACCTATGGCCGGAACTACTATACGCGCCATGACTATGAAGAGGTCGACTTGGCGGCGGCGAACGGCTTAATGGACGCGCTGCGCGCACAGTTCAAGACATTGCCAGGAACAGGCTTCGGCCCGCATAAGGTCGAGGCGGCCGACGATTTCGAATATCACGATCCCGTCGATGGCTCCGACACCAAGGGGCAGGGCGTTCGCATCATGTTCGAAGGCGGCTCGCGCATCGTCTATCGCCTATCCGGCACGGGTACGGTCGGGGCGACCTTGCGCGTCTATATCGAGCGCTACGAGCCGCCGAACGGCAACCTCGGCCAAGACGCGCAGGACGCGCTGGCGGACTTTATCGCGCTGTCGCGTTCGATTGCTGAGATTGAGAAGCGGACGGGGCGGAAAGAGCCAAGCGTGGTGACGTGAGCCACGTCGTTCCCGGTTATGTCGACGTACCCCTTCCCCCCCTTGCGGGGAAGGTGGTCTTGGCAGAAAGCGCGTTCGACGCTCCGTCTCACTTCCTGCTCAGCTCTCCACGCAAAGTACGCACCGGCTCGCCGGGGAGCGCGTAGGCGATATCGTCGACGCGCCATTGGCCGCGCTCCATCACCATCGAATAGGTGACTTGCTCGCGCTTATTGTGGCCGCGGTCGAAATCGGCGAGCACGCTCGCCCTGGCGTCGGCGGTGGAGACAAGAGAAATTTTAAGATCGATGACAATTGGATCCTGAGCGTCGGCGAAAGGATCGCCGTCGAGATTGGGCGGTTCGTTGCGCTTGGCGGCCGCTTTCTCGTCGGCAGCGATGGCGCGCAGCAGTCCTGCCGAGAAGAACCGTGCTCGCGCGGCCTTGTCGCCCATGATTCCGAGGCCGGTCCCTTTGATGGAGGGGGCGTCGGCGACGTAGATGGCCTTCACGATGGCGTCAGGCGTCTCTCCCGCCGCGTAAGCGGCGGATGCGATGGCGAGCGTGAGCAGGAGAACGGACAGAGGTTTCATGGCCCCCCGAGAGCTGGTTGCGCGCTATTACGGGATAGCGTCCCGCTTTTTGCAATCGTGAGCGTGTCCCTTCTCTCCCTTTCGCGAGGGCAAGGGGGTCATTTCCCCGCCTCCAATCCATCAACAAGCGTCTTATTGAACCTTTCCGGCGCCTGGATTTGCGGCGAATGGCCGAGGTCGGGGAACGCGACCAGTTTCGCCTGTGGGATGCGCGCTACGGCTTCTTTTGCGAGCACGGGATAATTGCCCAAAGTCGCGCGGATTTCCGGCGGCGCGAGGTCCTTGCCGAGCGCGGTCGTGTCCTTGTCGCCGATAATCAGCAAAACCGGCGGTTTCAGGCGGTCGAATTCATAGACGACTGGCTGGGTGAAAATCATGTCGTCGAGCCGCGCCGAATCCATGGCGACTTGATCGCGGCCCTCGCCGCGATACATGCCGGCCAGCATCTGGACCCAGATCTCATAGGATGGATCCCATTGACCCGCATAGTAAGTGGCGCGCTCGTAGGCGCGGATACTGTCGGCCGTGCTCTGCAACTCGCGCTCGCGCCATTGATCGAGGCTCTGCCAGGGAACGCCTTTCGCCTTCCAATCCTCGAGACCGATGGGATCGACAAGGGCAAGCTGCTCCACGGCGTCTGGGTACATGAGCCCATAGCGAATGGCGAGCATGCCGCCGGTCGAATGGCCGATGATCGTTGCGCGCTCGACGCCGAGCGAGGCAAGGAGCGCGCGCGTATTGGCCGCAAGCTGCTGGAAGGTGAATTGATAATCTTGCGGCTTCGACGATTTGCAGAAACCGATCTGGTCCGGCGCGATCACGCGATAGCCTGCCGAGGTAAGGGCGGGGATTGTCTCGCGCCAAGTCGCCGCGCAAAAATTCTTCCCATGGAGAAGTACGACGGTCCGTCCATTCGGCTTATCGGGCTTCAAATCCATATAGGCCATGTCCAGCATCCGGCCTTGCGATGAGAAGGAGAAATGGGAGACAGGCCAAGGATAGTCGAAGCCCTGCAATTCCGGGCCGTAGGAAGGGCCGTCGTCAGCATTCGCGCGATGAGGGAGGGCCGCGCCGGCGAGCAGGACGAGCCCAGCGACGACCACGCCTCGGCGCCAGTTCACGAGTGGCATCATGGCACCTTCCGGCCTTCTTCCATCTAGCGAGAGCGGCTTCTTACGCTGGAAGCGCGGCGCGCTCTTCATCAAAACATCGCGAATGCCTCTTCGGTTCACGGTGGTCTATTTCCGGATTTCAGAATGTGCGATAGGCGCCAATTGTGCCGATCGCGCTCAGGTTCCCGGTCTGGCCCCATGCGATTGAGATGCTGGAAGGAAAGGGAGTTTGGCCTTAGGTCATTGACTTCCAGGATCGAGGGACACTTCATGTTCTACGATCCTCTACAAATCAATGACTTAGCTAACGCATGAGGAAGGCGAAAGCCTTCCGAAAAAGGGTAAAAGGAAGGAGAACCCGCCAAAGGAAAGCAAAGAGAAATGTTTTTCTTCCCTAGTCATTCCCGCGAAAGTGGGAATCCAGGCTGAACTGACTTCGGGCTCGGCGGTTCTCTGCACTCCCGTTGTCGCGGGAATGACAGCCACGTGATGACAATCATTGCGACAACCGCTGGTTTTTGCGACAACCAACCCTTTCCCGGCCGCTGAAGCCGCCGGTTTGCTCCTCTAGTCAGGTCTTACGCCATGCCCGCCTATCGTTCGCGCACTACCACCCACGGCCGCAATATGGCTGGCGCGCGCGGCCTCTGGCGCGCCACCGGTATGAAGGACGGCGATTTCGGTAAGCCGATCATCGCCATCTCCAACAGTTTCACGCAATTCGTGCCGGGTCATGTGCATCTGAAGGATCTTGGCCAGCTCGTTGCTCGCGAGGTGGAGAACGCCGGCGGCGTCGCCAAAGAGTTCAACACGATCGCCGTCGACGACGGCATCGCCATGGGTCACGACGGGATGCTCTATTCGCTGCCGTCGCGCGAAATCATCGCCGACAGCGTCGAATATATGGTGAACGCCCATTGCGCCGACGCGCTCGTCTGCATCTCCAATTGCGACAAGATCACGCCCGGCATGTTGATGGCGGCGCTGCGGCTGAATATCCCGGCCGTCTTCGTCTCCGGCGGGCCGATGGAGGCCGGCAAGGTCGTACTAGCTGGAGCGACCAAAGCAAAGTCGGTCGACCTTATCGACGCCATGGTCGCGGCGGCCGACACGGCTGTCTCGGAAGCCGACCTCAAAGTGATCGAACGTTCGGCCTGTCCGACCTGCGGCTCGTGCTCGGGCATGTTTACCGCCAATTCGATGAATTGCCTGACTGAGGCGCTGGGACTGTCGCTTCCCGGGAATGGTACGATCGTCGCCACGCATGCCGATCGCAAGCGTTTGTTCGTCGAGGCCGGCCATCTCATTGTCGATCTCGCTCGCCGCTACTATGAGCAAGAAGACGAGAGCGTGTTGCCGCGCAACATTGCCAGCGTCGCCGCTTTCGAAAATGCAATGACGCTCGATATAGCCATGGGCGGCTCGACCAACACGGTCTTGCATCTTCTCGCCGCGGCCTATGAGGGCCAGGTCGACTTCACTATGCGCGACATTGATCGCTTGTCCCGACGCGTGCCGGTTCTCTGCAAAGTCGCGCCTTCCGTGCCGGACGTTCACGTCGAGGACGTGCATCGCGCCGGCGGCATCATGGGCATTCTCGGCGAACTCGATCGCGCAGGTTTAATCAATCGCGAAACGCCGATGGTCCATGCCGAAAGCATCGGCCACGCGCTCGAGCGCAATGACATCAAGCGCAGCGCGCCGCCTTCGATGCGGGAGTTCTTCAAGGCCGCGCCAGGCGGTGTTCCGACGCAAGTCGCGTTCAGTCAGGCGGCGCGGTACGAGGCGCTCGACGAAGATCGCGAGAACGGCGTGATCCGCGACCTCGATCATGCTTTCTCGAAGGACGGCGGCCTCGCCGTTCTGCACGGCAACATCGCCGAGGACGGCTGTATCGTAAAGACGGCGGGCGTCGACGCCAGCATCTTGACGTTCTCCGGTCCGGTGAAGATTTTCGAGAGTCAGGACGATGCGGTCACCGGCATTCTCGGCGGCAAGGTCGTGGCGGGCGATGTCGTCGTCATCCGCTACGAAGGTCCGCGCGGCGGGCCGGGCATGCAGGAAATGCTCTATCCAACCAGCTACCTGAAGTCCAAAGGCCTCGGCAAAGCCTGTGCGCTGATCACCGATGGGCGCTTTTCAGGCGGTACGTCGGGTCTCTCGATCGGGCACGTTTCGCCGGAAGCGGCTGAGGGCGGCGCCATCGGCTTGGTTGAAGAAGGCGATCGTATCGAGATCGACATTCCAAACCGTACCATCACGCTTGCCGTATCCGACGAAGAGCTGGCGACGCGCCGCGCCGCCATGGATGCAAAGGGCAAGGCGGGTTGGAAGCCGGCAAAGGAGCGCAAACGCGCTGTCTCGACCGCGCTCAAAGCCTATGCCGCGCTCGCCACCAGCGCTTCGCGCGGCGCCGTTCGTGAGATACCGGAGCATTTGCGCTAAGGCCCGTACGCCATGTCCACGGAGAAAAGGAGCCTTGGCGCCATGTTCGGTCGCCAAGGCGGCGATACTTTTCTCGGCCTGCCGGCATGCCCAGATCTCGACAAGCTCAGCGCCGATATTGCGATCCTCGGCGCGGGATGCGCGACGCCTTACGCCAGTGTCGGCGCCTATTGCGCGGAGGCGCCGGCCGCGATCCGCGCCGCCATGGCGAATTATTCGGCGACGCTATCGCACTATGATTTCGACCTCGGCGGTCCGCTGCTGGGCGAGGGGAAGGCAAGCGTCGCCGATTGCGGCGATCTGCCCTTCGATGAAGCCGATCCTGCCGCCAATCGCGAACGGATTCGCAAGGCCGTGGCCATAATGCTCGGTCGCGGCGCGACGCCGATCGTCATCGGCGGCGACGATTCGATTCCGATCCCCTTGCTCCAAGCCTTCTCGGGACGCGGCAAATTCACCCTTCTTCAGATCGACGCGCATATTGATTTTCGCGACGAGGTGGGCGGCGAGCGCTGGGGCCTGTCAAGTACGATGCGCCGGGCGTCGGAACTCCCTCAGATTGAGCGTATTATCCAAGTCGGTCAACGCGCGGTAGGGTCGGCGCGACCCGCTGACCGCGAGGTGGCGCTGAAGGCCGGCGTGAAATTCGTATCGGCGCGCGAAATTCATGCTGATGGCATCGGCCAGGTTCTCGATCTGATACCGGCGGGCGCCGATGTCATCGTGACGCTTGATTGCGACGCGCTCGACCCCTCGATCATGCCCGCCGTCATCGGCCCGGCGCCTGGCGGGCTCGCCTATTGGCATGTGATTGACCTCATCGAGGGTGTCGCGAAACGCGGCCGGATCGCCTCGTTTGACATTGTCGAGTTCATGCCGAGCCGCGATACTTTGGGCCTCGGCGCGTTGACGGCGGGGCGGATCATTACGCATGTGATTGGGCTGGTGGCGCGAACGAAATGAAGGCGATACCCGTCAACGCCGAAACGGAAACGTTGGCCAAGCGGCTGATCTGGTTCGAGTCGACGATCGAGGCTCTTCGTGACCCCGTTCGATTCATGGCCTACGCCTCTGCTCGCGCGACGCATACAGAGATGAAGACGCTGCGAACCTATCTCGACCGACGATGTTCTTCGCGAGGCGCTCGATACGGCGCCGCCAGGCGTCATCGATCCGCGCTCATGGGCCTATTGGAATTTAATGATGGGACGCTATCCGGCTCCGCCGGAGCCTAAGCGAAAATTGACCTGAACCAAGGGAATTGAACCGTCTTGCCAGACCGCCCGAACCAAGTTTTCGATGTCCTCATCGCCGGCGGTGGGATCGCAGGTTTGGCGCTCGCTTGTTGTTTGAAGGACGCTCTGGGCGCGGGCGTCAGCGTACGCGTTGTCGATCCTAAGCTCGGCGAGAGCGAGGGACGCGATCGTGCCTTCGCGATCGCCGGCGGCCCGCGCCGCCTATTGAAGCGGATCGGTGTTTGGGACTTGGTTGCGCCGCGCGCGCAGCCCATCGTCGAAATGGCGATCATGGACGGCGCGGTGAACGACGTGGTGCGGCCGACGCAATTAAGGTTTCGTGAACGCGATGACGAGCCGCTCGCCCATATGGCGATGAGCGATGATCTGATCGCGGCCTTGACGGTGCGGGCCGAAGCGCTTGGCGTCGAGAGTTTGAAAGCGTCGATGGCGAGCTTCGCCTGCAAGCGTTACACGGCTGAAGCGACGGTCGACGGCGTATCCCTGCGCGCGCGCCTCATCGTCGGCGCGGATGGCGCACGCTCCAGGATGCGCGCCCTCGCCGACATTGCGACGATCGGTTGGGATTATGGACAAGCGGCGATTGTTGGCACCATCGCTCATGAGCGCGACCATGGCGGCCGCGCCGAACAGCATTTTCTACCCGCCGGACCTTTCGCCATCTTACCCCTGCCGGGCCGACGCTCCAGCATCGTTTGGAACGAGGCGAAGGCCGACGCGGCAGCGCTCCTTTCGCTCGAGGCTGAGGATTTCAAGCGTCAGCTCGAAAGACGTTTCACGTTGAAATTTGGCGAGATCGAAATCGCGTCCAAGCCGATCGCGATTCCGCTTTCCTATCGCGTCTCTCGGCGTTTTGTCGCTGAACGGCTGGCGCTGATTGGCGATGCCGCGCATGTCGTTCATCCGCTTGCTGGCCAGGGGCTTAATCTTGCCGTGCGCGACGTCGCGGCGCTCGCCGAGCGAATTGTCGAACGTATGCGGCTCGGTCTTGATCCCGGCGCGGTTGACAATCTGGAGGCCTATGAGCGCGCACGCCGCTTCGATGTCGCCGCCAGCGGTCTCGGGATGGACGTTATGAACCGTTTGTTCTCGAATGATCTTCCCGTGCTGCGGGCGTCGCGCGATTTCGGCCTGCGTCTCGTCGATCGCGCGCCGGCCCTGAAACGATTGCTCATCGAGGAGGCCGCCGGAGAGAGGGGCGCCGCGCCACGGTCGCTTGCGGGCGAGGCGATCTGATTGGAGAAACGATGACGAAGGACATGACGACTTGGCGGCCCGCGACGCTCGCCGCTCAAGCCTTGGGTCGCATCGACGAGTCGACGCGCGCCATCGTGGCGCCGCTGCATGTCGCCACGACATTCATCCGCGATCCGGACAATCTCTATCGCAGCGGCAATATCTATGGCCGCGCGGATAATGAGACGGTACGGGAGGGCGAAGCGATCATTGCCGCATTGGAGGGCGCGACTTCAGCGCTGTTGCTCGGCTCAGGCATGTCCGCCGCGGTCACGCTATTCCTGTCGCTTGGGCCCGGCGCGCATATCGTTGCGCCGAGAGTCATGTATTGGTCGTTGCGCAACTGGCTGGTCAATGAAGCGCCGGCGCTTGGCCTTTCCGTCGATCTCGCCTCGGCCGATGATTTGGGCGATGTCGCGGCTGCTATAAAACCTGGGCGCACCAAGCTCATCTGGCTGGAGACGCCGTCAAATCCGCTTTGGTCGATAACCGACATCGCCGGCGTCGCCGAGATCGCGCATCGTGCCGGCGCCAAACTCGCCGTTGACTCGACCTGCGCGTCGCCGGTCTTGACGCAGCCCTTGGCGCTTGGCGCGGATGTCGTCATGCATTCGGCGACAAAATATCTCAACGGCCATTCCGACGTTTTGGCCGGCGCCCTCGCTTTTGCCGCAGAGGATTCTCTAAGCGCCCGCGCAAGGCAAATCCGCGCCGCTCACGGTTTGATCCTTGGGCCTTTCGAGGCGTTTCTTCTGATCCGCGGCATGCGTACATTGGATTTGCGCGTGCGCGCGGCCTGCGAGAGGGCGCTGGATCTGGCGCAGCGTCTCTCCAATCATGCTGGCGTGGCCTCCGTACTCTACCCTGGCCTGCCGACTCATCCTGGTCACGATCTCGCGCGGCGCCAGATGAAAGGCGGCTTCGGCGGCATGTTGTCAGTCCGCGTCCGCGGCGGCGAAGCGGCGGCGATTGCGGCGGCTGCAAACGTTAAGCTATGGAAGCGCGCGACATCGCTCGGTGGCGTCGAATCGCTGATCGAGCATCGCGCCTCGATCGAAGGACCGGGCTCTCCCTGTCCGCCGGATTTGCTACGTCTCTCGGTAGGCGTCGAGGACGTCGAGGATTTATGGCGGGACATTGATCAGGCGCTCAGGGAGTAGCGCTCGCTTTCGCCGAATTTATGCGCCTAAAGATTACGTCCGCCAGGGAAACGTCCAAGTTTCGGTCAGCGTGCGACTGCCAGATTTGAGAAACGCGCGCAAATCGGCGGACTGACCGGGATCGATCTGCACGTCGATGCCGGCGCGGAAGCCGCGGACGTGTGGATTAGCCGTCAGGAACGAGCGCGTGATGCGCCCGTTCGATGCGGAAGGCACCACCTCGACAAGCGAGGGCTGAGCGTCGTAATAAGCGAGATCGCCGCCGGAAAAGTCGATAATGAACCTAGTCGATCCGGGGGCGAGCGGCTCCGACGATCCCAGCGCGCGTGGATGGGTGCGGTACGTGCTGACGGCGCGTCCCCCTGGCGCGAGTCGTGCGTCGTTCAACAGCGCCGTGACGCGATAGCCGTAACTCAGCATGCGGCCTGCTTCGAGCGGCTCTTTCGGAGCCCATGAGGCGACGATATTGTCGTTGCTCTCATCGGTCGTGGGCAGTTCGAGCAGCTCGACGCGCCCCTCGCCCCAGTTCTCGCGCGGCTCGATCCAGTAGCTGGGCCTCAGCTCGTAAGCGAGATCGATGTCCTGATAGTCGCCGAAGTTACGGTCGCGCTGCAGCAGACCAAAGCCGCGTATGTCTTTGTCGATAAAGGTCGACATGGCGGGTTCAATCGGATTGCTCAACGGACGCCATATCCATTCGCCCGATCCGCTATGAATCAAGAGACCGTCGGAATCATGCAATTCATTGCGAAAATCGTCGAGGATGCGATGATCATTCTTGCCGAGCAGGAACATCGACGACAGCGGGGCGATGTCGAGGGTCGCAATCTCGCGCCGTGCGAAAATCGTCGCGGTGATTTCGACAGTCGTTTCTTCGGCCGGATAAATCTCGAATCGAAAGGCGCCGGTCGCAGACTCACTATCGAGCAAGCCATGTACCACGGCGCGTTGCGCGCCGGGGCCAGGCGTATCGATCCAAAATTCGCGGAAGAACGGGAACTCCTCCGTCTGCCCGACGGCGGTGTTAATGCCGAGGCTGCGCGCCGAGAGTCCGTAGCGCTGACCGCGGCCTAGAAAGCGGTAATAGCTCGCGCCGAGAAAGGCGATCACCTCGTCCGAGACGTTCGGCGAATTGAGCGGATAGTGCAGACGGAATCCCGCGAAGCCGAGATTAATCGGGAGGTTGGCGTCGAATTTGTTGTGGCCATAGTCGAATAGGTTGCCCGCATAGGGGACAGGGGCGGGAATGCCGTCCCGCAGCACGTTAATCGTGACCGGCCGCGTGTAGAGATGGCCGAGATGGAACAGTTCCATCCGGAACGGGCCGCCGTCCTGACCAAGCAAAGCCTTGTCGTGGCGGAAGCGAATGTCCCGCCATGCATCGAAATCGAGATGCGTGAGACCATCGGGCAAAGGCGCGATACGCGCGTCGAAAGGCGCGGCAGCGAGATCGCGCGCCTTCTTGACGACATCGTCATAGCCGAAATGGGGAGGCGTCGCGGGTCCGGCGGCTGGCGGCGGAGGCGGTGTCTGTTGCGCAAAAGACGGCATGATCAAACGCTGTCCCGAAGCGCTGATCACGGCGACGAGCAGCGCGCGACGATTGAGACTGGGCATGGGCTCCAACGAAGGCGAGGAACAGTGCGTCCTATAGCGGGCGGTTCGAGGGCGCCGCAACAGCAAACCACGGCGGAGTATCGAACCGATAGCCCCCGTCGAACGCATGGAAACTACGGCGCGATCATTCCATGGCCCGCATTCGCCCGAACCTCCATGCCGAAGGTCAGATTGTTGGTTACGGCATAATCGAAACCGGCGCCGACAGTTCCATAGCCTTGCAGGTTGCCGCCCGAGCTAAACAAGGAATTCATCGAATCGGCGGCGCCGGTATAGGCGGGAACGCCAAAGGCGTTCGCCTTGGCCAAGACAACGCCGGCGGTCAGATAGGGCATAAAACGCCCCATATCGTAACCGACCTTGGCGCTGGTTTCGGCGAAATTGAAACCGCCGTGCCCAAACAGAAACGGCGCATACCCGACTTTGCCCTCGATGCCGAGCACGAGATTATTGTCGAACTCGTGATTATAGCCGGCGAAGGCCGCACCGCCGAAGCCTGGCTTAGAGCCTTTCGCGAAAGTCGCCATGACTTCACTGCCAACGTAAAGGCCCGTCCAAGGCGAAGAGGCTTCCGGGTTAACCGCGAGCGAGGGCAGCGCTGGCACGCTCGCCTGATCAGCCAGAGCAGGCAGGCCGAGCATGCTTAGCGCTGCTATCGCAGCCAGAGACCTCAAAATCATGAATGCCCCGTTTGAATGACCGGCGGTTCTCAAGGAGAACATAAACAGCAGAAAACTGCGGCGTCAAAGCGGCGGAAAACAGCCCCTCGCGGTTACGCGGGGCGGGCGCAAGAGGCCCGGGCGATCAGCGTAGGCTCGAAGCGCAGACGCTGTCTTGAGGGGCCTTTTCCGATCTTGATGTGATCGAGCCGCATATGAATCGCCACCCGGTCATCTCGACGATTGGCTGCGCGATTGTCGTCGGCCGGGGGTTCAGGATTTCCGCCCAAGCAAAATCGTCGATGCCGACGCATGGTCATCAACTTGCTCAGCGAAACGATCGCCGGCCGCCTATCCTTACACGGCATGAAGCGACACGTTGCTTCAAAAGCCAAATCCTCGCTGAAGTTCGCATGCTCGACGCTCACTTCGGACAAAGTCAATCCTAGTTCGGCGAAGGCTAGGCGGCAGCCTTCGAGCCTTTCGTCGTTTGTCGAGACGCCGCGTCGACCGGCAAGGACGCCGATCCGGTGGCCGAAATTGAGGAGGCATGGCGTCGCCGGTCGGTCGGCGCGATTCATCGAGTGTTATAATGTCGAAAGGCGCGCCAGCGACGTTGCTGCCCATAAGGACCGTCGGTACGTTGCAGGCGATCGTCGGTTCATTCATGTCTTCAATGAGAGAGGAGAAGTTTTGACGCCGATGCGCGACTGGGTCGACGACTATGTCGGCGCAACCGCCGGCGAAAAGCAGAGCGCCTGATCGGGCATGTTGCAAAGAGAGCGAGGACGGACAAGAATTATGGCGCTGGAAAAATAGCCCGGGCAGGGCGCTAGGCTCAGGGAATGCCGGGACCGAGTTCGATCGATTCACCCATACTTCTTGGCATTGACGTGGGCACGCAATCGATACGAGTCCTCGCCTTCGCCGCTGATGGCGACCTGCTTCATACCGCGAGCCGGCCAACGCCCAACTCCCATGCCGATGGCGGCGCCAATCACGATCCCGATGAGCTCTTCGCTTGCGTCGAAACTTGCCTTCGCGAGAGCGTGGCTGCATTGCCGCGCGGCGCGCCCGTGGCTGGCCTCGCGGTCGCCAGCATTGGTGAAACGACTGTGCTGGTGGACGAACAAGGGAGGGCGACCGCGCCGGCGCTCGCCTGGTTCGATCGGCGGACAGAGGCTGCGGCTACAGCGATCGAGAGGCGCATCAGCGCCGAGCGGCTGTTCGAACTGACGGGACATCGGATTGATCCAACCCACGGCCTTTGCAAGCTTTGGTGGATGCGCGAGCGATGGCCGGTGGCGTTCTCTCACGCGACATTGGCGCTGAATGTCGCCGATTGGATCGCCTTCAGACTAAGTGGCGTTGCAGCGACTGATTTTACTCTGGCTTCGCGGACGCTCGCGCTCGATATCAAAGCGCGCGCCTGGTCTCTCGAAATTCTCGACCGGCTTGGGCTCGACGCTCGCCTCTTTGCGCCGTTAAGAGCGAGCGGCGCGGCGCTTGGGCCGATGCGCCCGGACCTTTCGACATCGCTCGGCTTTGCGAAGCCACCGATTGTCGGCGTCGGCGGTCACGACCATCTCTGCGGCCTCTTCGCTGCGGGCGCGGCCAAGCCGGGCGTTCTCCTCGATAGTATCGGAACGGCCGAAGCCATCTTGCGAACGATGGACCAGCCGATCGTCAACGGCGACGTCCACCGGCAAGGCTTTATTCAAGGCGCCATCGCAACCCATCGCGCGCTCTCCTATGTCGGTGGCGGCATCAATAGCGCGGGCGGCGCCATCGAATGGTTTCGCCAGCTTACGGGCAATGCTGCGCATGATGTGCTGATCGCCGAGGCGCGCGCAATTCCTCCTATCGATCATGGAATCGTGTTCCTCCCGCTTCTTGCTTATGGCGCGGCGCCGGAGCCCGACATTGCAGCGCGCGGCGCCTTTATCGGGTTAACGAAAGACGCCACCCGCGCTTCGCTCTATCGCGCGGTGCTCGAGGGTCTGTGTCTACAAATACGCCGCATGAGCGATGCCATAGCGGCGCTCCCCGACGTCGGGGCCCCGCGCGAAATACGCGTGATTGGGGGCGGTTCGCGCAATCCGCTTCTTCTTTCAATCAAAGCGAGCGTGCTCGCGCGCCCCCTTCTCGTCATGGATGAACCGGAAGCTACCGCTTTAGGCGCGGCGCTTTTGGGCGGCGTCGCCGCCGGCGTATGGCCGGATCTCGATACCGCCGTCGCCGGGCTCGAACGGCGCTTTCGTGTCGTCGAACCAGAGCCCGCTTGGACCGACATTTACGCTGCGCTCTATGAAGGGGTCTTCCGCAACTTGCAGGGGTCCCTCAAAACAGCCAATAATCAGTTGGCCGCTCTCGAAGTCGGCTCGGCTTTGCGCCTTTAGCGAGGGCGTGAGCGCGCTTAATAAGCAAGGGAGGAAATGATGGAACGGCGGTCATTCCTATCGCTGCTTGGAGCTTCCGCGGCTATGGTGGGCGCAGGCCTCGCGCCATTGCGCGCGCGAGCGGCCGACAAGAAATTGACAGTAGCCCTCGTCCCGGGCCTCACCACGGACGCTTTCTACATCACGATGCACCGCGGCGCTGACGCCGCAGCGAAAGCGCTCGGCGTCGATCTTGTCTTTCAAGGCGCGCCGCAATGGGGTGTAACCCTGCAGGTGCCCGTGCTCCAGGCGGTCATTGCGCGCAAGCCCGATGCGGTTTTGATTGCGCCGACCGACAAGCAGCAATTGATCGAGCCTTTGAAGCAAGCGGCCGATGCAGGAATTACCGTCGTGACGGTCGATACGTTCATCGGCAATGGCGTGTACCAAACTGGCGCGGGCGAGGCCGATTTCCCTATTTCCTATGTCGCCTCCGACAACATCCTCGGCGGTCGGATCGCCGCTCGTGCGCTCGCCAAGGCGATCGAGGGCAAAGGCAAAGTCTTCGTCGCCAATACGATCCCGAACGTCTCGACGACCGACCAGCGCGAGGAGGGTTTCAAGGCGGAAATGAAAAACCATCCCGACATTCAGGTCCTGCAGACGCAATTCAATGACGATGACGCCAACAAGGCGGCGGCGTTGGCGCAAGCGGTTCTCGCTCGCGAGCAAGACCTTGCCGGCATATTCGGCGCCAATCTCTTCTCGGCGACCGGATCGGCCAATGGCGTACGCGCGGCGGGTAAAGTTGGCAAAGTCAAAATTGCCGCTTTCGACGCGCCTTCGGACATCGTCGATCATTTAAAGGACGGCACGTTCGAAATCGCAATTGCTCAACATCCCGCCGAAATCGGCTATTTCGGCGTCGTCTCCGCGGTCGCTCACCTCACTGGCAATTCCGTACCAGCGCTGATCGGCACCGGCTTCACGGTAATGTCGAAGGACAATATCGACGACCCGAACGTCAAGAAATACGTCTATACAGGTTGAGGCCGGCGTCCGCCAAAATAACCGACCCGCCGGCGCAAGCCGGCGGCTTTCGCTCAATAAGCCGGTCCTTTCAATGACAGCCATTCCAGCGCCGACCCGGCGCGCTCGAGGCCTTTTGACTTGGATTTCGGAGCTGAGGGCCTGGCTCTTTCTGATCCTTCTTTTGATTTTTTTCGAAGCCTGGGCTGAGACCGTCTACCACGCGAGCTTTGTTTTCAGTCTCTATAATCTCCAGTCGATCACGGTGTTCGCCACTGCGCCTTTGCTTCTCGCGCTTGGCCAGACCTTGGTCATCATCTCAAGCGGCATCGATCTTTCAGTCGGCTTCACGATGGGCCTTTCAGCCGTTGTCGCCGCCCACGTCTCTAATATTGCGATCGATGGTTTGGGTCTCCCGCAAGTACCGGCAATGTTGATTGCAGTCATCGTCGGCGTGGCGGTGTCGCTTATTCCGGGCTTCGTCAATGGCTGGCTGATCGCGCATCTGCGTGTGCCGCCGTTCATCGGCACGCTGGGCATGTATGGCGTCGCGCGCGGCGCGGCTTATCTCATCGCGGTCGGCGCGACCGTGCCGATCCACAACACGGCTTATACTTTCCTCGGCAACGGCCGTCTCGGCCCCTTTCCGGTGATCGTCCTCATCACGGCTTTCGTCGTTTTGCTCTTTCACTATCTTCTTTCGCAGACACGGTTCGGCCAGCATACTTACGCCATCGGCGCCAATCGCAACGCGGCGGTTCGTGCGGGCATCAATTGGCGGCGCCACACGATCAAACTCTATCTCCTGTCGGCGCTTTGCGCCGGTCTGGCCGGCGCGCTTTATACGGGGCGGTTTCTCGCCGGCGCCGCACAAGCCGGTGAACCTTTGCTTCTCGATTCGATCGCCGCGGTTGTCATCGGCGGCGCGTCGCTCTTCGGCGGATCGGGGACAATCGCCGGCACAATCGCTGGATCGTTTGTCATCGCCGTCATTCAATATGGCCTTGTTTTCATCGACGTGGAGCCGTTCTGGCAATTCGTCGCCGTCGGCGTCGTGATCATCATTTCGGTCTTGGTCGACCAAAGCCAACGCCGTCTTGCCGGGGAGCGCGAAGATGGCTGAGACGGCTCACAGGCTCTTGGAAGTTCGCTCCGTCTCGAAAAGTTTCGCCGCGGTTCGTGCGCTTGATACCGTATCGATCGGCGTCGCCGCTGGGGAAGTCGTGGCGCTTGCCGGCGACAATGGCGCAGGTAAATCGACGCTGATCAAGATCATCGCCGGCGTCTTTCGTTCTGACACCGGGGAGATCATCTATCAAGGAAAGAACATCACATTCGAAACGCCGCAGGAGGCGCGCGAGCACGGCATCGAAACGATCTATCAAGATCTTGCTCTGGCCGACAATCTATCGATCGGCGCCAATATCTTCCTCGGTCGTGAGCCGATGAAAAAAGCGCTTGGTTTCCTGCCAGTTCTCGATCGCGAGAAAATGGCGGCGGCGGCGCGCACGACCATGGCGCGGCTCGATTTCCACGTCGACCGGCTCGATGCGCCGGTTAGCCGCTTTTCAGGCGGCCAACGCCAAGCGGTGGCGATTGGCCGCGCAATCTATTGGGAGGCGCGTGTTCTCATCATGGACGAACCGACCGCCGCTCTTGGCGTGCCGGAGCAGCGCAAGGTGCTCGCGCTGATTAAGAATTTGCGCGAGCAAGGCAAGGGGGTGATCTTCATTTCGCACAATCTCGGCGACATTTTCGACGTGGCCGATCGAATTGTCGTCCTGCGCCGCGGCGTTCTTGCCGGAGAGCGACGTACGGCGGAGACGACGCCCGACGAAATCGTGCGGCTCATGGTCGGCGGGTAAGAGTAGGCGCGGCTGCCGCGCGGCCGCGCCCGGCGCTCTATGGCGCGGTCGTAAACGTCTTAAGATTGATCGCACCCGCCATCGCTTCATATCCGGCCGCATTCGGATGGAGATGATCACCCTTGTCGTATTTCGGCAGCGAATAACCAGGCTTGTTCGGATCGACGACGACTTTGTCGAAGTCGATCACACCGTCGAAGGCTCCGCTTCGTATAAAGCCGTTCACGGCAAGCCGCAGCTTCTCTTTTTCTGGCGTGTAGTAGCCCTTGAAGGGCGTCGCATCGAATGCGTCGCCGAAGGGCGTCAAAGTCGCGCCGATGATCTTGAGGCCGTGCGCATGAGCACGCTCGATGAGCTGCTTGTAGCCACCGATTATGTCGTCAGCGGTCGGCTCCGGGTCATGCAATGCCAAACCGCAACCGGGCCAACCTATGTCGTTTATTCCCATCATAAAAATGACGGTTTCCGCCTTGGGCTGACTTAAGACGTCGCGATCGAAGCGGGCGAGGGCGTTGACGCCCATGCGATCGGACAGGACCTTGTCGCCCGAAATACCTTCGTTCAATACGGCGACCGGCGGACCACCGGTCGAAACAAGCCGTTCGGCCAGACGATCTGGCCATCGGTCGTTTCCGTCAATTGTGGAGCCGTCGCCGTCGGTGATCGAGTCGCCAAAAGTCACCACGGCGCGTGCGTCCGCCGGCGCATCGACGAGAATTTCCGTGAGAAATACGCGTTGGGTCTGTTTGGAATCTGCTTTGAGCTCGGCATCTGCGGCTTTGTCGCCTGCAGCGACATAGGCGGTCTGATGTCCGTCCCAATGCATCGTGGCGGTCGGCGCAACCTCTGGGAAATAGAGGCTGACCGAGAGCTGAGAGAGCGGCGCCACAGTAAGATCAACGGGATCGCTGATCGCCGGCGCGCCCGGGGGGATGGTGACCGACGGGCTGCCGCCGAACGTCAAGGGATGATCCGTCCCGGCTTGTATTTTTCCGCCGTCGGCTGCGAGCGCTATATGGGCGTCGCCAATCTTGAGTGGCGCTTTTCCGTATTCATTCGATAGTACGATCCGAACTTTAGAGCCGCCGATGCTAATGCGGGCGACCTGGCGAACTGTTTGATTCCAGAACGAAGTCGGAAAGCCGAGACCGACCGGGAAATCCGAGTCCCAAGCCGGCTGTGCGCTTGCCGCCCAAGTTCCAATCCAATTTCCCGTTTCGGCGGCGATGGCGGAGGACGAGAAGGCAGGGAGAGCGAGGCACGCGGCCGCTAGGGCCTGTCGCCAGCTTGACTTTAAAACCGTAGACGGAGATCTGCGACGCGAAGGCGTGGTCATGCAATCCTCCCTTTCACGCCAAATTGACGAAAATATTCGCCATTGGCGTCGTGTTGTACCATCACGGCTCAGCGCCGCAGGCGCCAATCAGTGTCAGGCGGGAGAAAACGCATGTCAACGTGCGCGCCACGCGCGAGACGCCAGAGTACCTTGTATAACTTATCTGATATCATCAGGTTTTACGCCGCGGCGTCGGCAATTGATGTCGTTGAATAGTTTAATATGGGGCCGAGCCAACGTTCGACTTCGGCGATGTTCATCCCCTTGCGCCGCGCGTAATCCTCAACCTGGTCGCGTTCAACTTTGGCGACGCCG
>JASLHV010000062.1 GCA_030153205.1 Roseiarcus sp.
AGCCCGGTTTAGCCCGCTTTTTCAGTCGTTTTCGCATCCCGTATAACCCAATAAGCAGCGGAGCCGATATTAACGGACTCGGCCGGCATGGAGGGGTGGTCATGTTTAGTCGCGTGTACTATTGGGCGCCGGCAAACGGCAATATTGGGCACTCATCAATGGACATCGCTTTTGGCGCCGGGCCGGGGTTCGCCGAATATGTAAGCTGGTGGCCGATGCAGCTAGGCGGCGACATTTGGGGCGGCCCTGGGGGATTCAAGAATAATTACGTTGACGATCGAGCAGAAGAAAGTGGGGACGCGACGGGCGTCGTGGACGTAACGTGCCTCGATGAATGGGCGATGAAGGCGTATTGGGACATGTGGAAGCAAAACAACTACTATGCTGTCTATTCGGATAACTGCGCCAAAGCCGTAGCCGACATACTATACGAAGGCGGAGCTAAGTTTAGCGTGTCTTGTGAGAAACAATATAAATACACTACCGTATGGCTTCCTATTGACACTTACCACTTTGCCCAGAACATCGTATCTTCTGCTTCAGAAATTGAACAAAACCGCAATGACGGAGTAATTCCGCCTTCGTATCTCTCGGACAATTGAAAACGCACCACGAAACTGTGGGCAAACGTCATCGCAGATCGCCGATAGACCGCGTAGTCATCTTTTCTTGTTTCCCGCGGCGCGCCCATCCGCGTATAGCCGCGCGACGACGCAATTCGTAATTGCGCGACCTCCGTCGCGAGGTGTCCGATCTGGCCCCCCCTTCAATCCGGTAACAGCCGTCGACAGCAGTCTTGTCGACTTCTCGTTGAGTCCGCAATCCCATTTCACTTCTGCCTTGCGTTAGACCTTTGCCCGATGGCCACGCATCGCTCCGCCCCACGGGCCAACCCCCAGACCGAGTACGGACGGGTTGTCTCGGGTTCAAAAGGTACTAGCCGGAGCGGCCATGAAGGCGGCGATGCGCTCAGCGTGTTCGGCGATGCCGAAAAGCCCGTTGAGATGGCCGTAGGGCCCGGTGAGCTTGGCGGAATCGACGGGGACGCCATTGCCCTTGAGCCTAGCGATCGTCGCCTCGACCCATTCCCCGGGAAAGACCAGATCGGTCGGCGCGTAGACGATGAGCGCCGGCGCCTTGATACGCTTGATTCCTTCTTCCGGCGTCTTTGCGCCGGCGCCCGAGCCGGGCTGGAAGGTCTGATTGGCTTTGACGAGATAGAGGAAGTGATTGGCGTCGCAGAGTGCGGCGCGCGCCTTGCCAATATCGCCGAGCCCGGTCTCCACCTTGAACTTATTATCCAGCGCGACGCGCGGATCGGCGTCCGGCGCCGCGAAGGCGCGACCATAGGCGGCCTCGATCGATTGAGGATGGCTGGCGTGCAGCGTGACGATCTTCAACGCCTCGGCGAGGCCGGCGCTCGGCGGCGTCCCGCCGTAATAGTCGCCGCCGCGCCAATGAGAATCGAGCAGGATCGGCGTCGCCCAAACGTTGAGCCAGGCGATCAGCCAGGCGCCAGGCTGAGCCGGCGCGATCACCGGCATGATCCGCTCCATCATATCCGGATAGGTCGCCGCCCATTCGTACGTCTGCAAGCCGCCGCCCGAGGGGCCCGCCACGGCGCGGAGTTTCTTGATGCCGAGACTGTCGACCAGCGCCTTCTGCACCCGGACGAAGTCCCCGAAAGTCACGATGGGAAACGTCAGGCCATAAGGTTTGCCGGTCGCCGGATCGATCGAAGCAGGGCCGGTGGTGACGACATTTGGATCATTGGCGTTGATATTGACGAGCGTATCCGACGAGAAGACGAAATACTTATCCGTATCGATGGCCTTGCCAGGCCCGATGATCGCGTCCCAATAGCCGGGCAAGGGATCGCTTTCGGCATATTTGCCGGCGGCGTGACTCGTGCCGGCGAAAAAATGGCAGATCAAAATCGCATTCGACTTATCCGCGTTGAGCGTACCATAGCTTTCCCATCCGGCGCGAACATTCTTGATCGTCCTGCCGGACGTCGTGGTCAGCTCCGGCAATTCGAAAATCTTCTTCTTGACGATCATGGAGATGGACGCTCTATCAAAACAAACGCCGCGCTTTTTTGAAGAGAGCGCGGCGCTGAGTCTTTCACTGATGAGCGCACATGCGCTCAAATCTTACGCCTACGGATGTTTCTCTTTTTCAGAGGCGCGACGGCCGGCCGCCTTGGCGTCGGCCTCGCACATGTAAGCGCCTTGCTTCGTCTTGCCGTAGCTGTGAGTTCCGGCGAAGTGATAGACGCCGGACTTGGTGTTGACCCAGACGACCGTATCCGTCGGGCAGCGCCCCTTGGCTTCGGCTTCTGTCTGGAACTCGCCAGCGCCGGTTGGAGCGGCCATTGGCTTTGGCGCCGCCGGAGCAGGAGCCGGGGCCACCGGGGCGGGCGCTGGGGCCGGAGCAGGCGCTGCGGCCGGAGCAGGCGCTGCGGCGGCCGGCGCCGGCGGCACGGTCTCTGTGCCAGCGCGACAGGACGCGACGAAGTCCTTCTTCTTCTGGCCTGAAGCTTTGATCGCGTCCTTGTTCGCCGCATATTCGGCGTTGCACTCCTTGGCGCTCTTGCCGCCGGCGGCTGCGGTTGCAGCGGGCGCGGGGGCCATCGGAGCGGGGGCGGGCGCCGCCGCCGGCGCTGCGGCTGCGCCGCTCTTCTGCTGCTCCCGGCACTGCGCAAGGAAGTCCTTCCAAGTCATGCCATTGGTCGTCCCATTGGCCTTGGCCTGCTTCCATTGATCGCCGCAAACTTTCATGACGCTTTCGGCGCTGGCTGCGCCGGTTCCGGCGAGGCCGAAGGCCGCCGCCAGAAGGATCGCCGAAAAGGCGATCTTGATTGTACGATGTTTCAAGGCACGCTCCCTGTTTAGACCCGCCCGTCCTTGGAGAGGCAAACGTCGCTATCTGGCCTTGTCACGGGCGGAGCGTCAATGCCCCGCGGCGGCTCGTCCCGGCGTAAATAGCCGTTTGAACTTCTTGAAACGGGTCGAGACCTGGTGGCGCCGCTGCTCGGAATCGACGACTTCCTGACTGGTCACCCAGTTTAGTTGGATGGCGCGCCGCGGTCCGGCGAAAGGCTTATGGCCGTGCCAGGAATTGTCGGCTCGTTTGAAGACCAGCAACGTCCCGCCATAGGGCGGCACTTCGGCGACGTAGTCGTCGAGGTTGTCGGGACCGCGCAGCAGACGCAAACGACCTGCGTCCTCCTGCCATCGCTCGTTCATATACAAAAGAACGGTAATGATCTTGGTCGTCGAGTCGGTGTGAATCGAACCGTCCTTTTCTCGGACGAACCCACGTACCGTATACATGGTCGGTCGGCCGGAAAGATCGATGCCGAACTTGCCTTCGATCGCCGCGCGAAATTTCGGACCTTGCAGCTCCTGCATCAGCTCTTCGAAACGGCCGCGAATATTGAGCTCCGCGGGAGGATGCGACCCGGGGCCGGGCACGGTCGGGTAGTCGGCAATGACTTCGGCGAATTTTTCCGCGCGAATAAAATCCGGCACAACGACGAAATCGAACGGATCGCGCTGTAGCGGGGTACGCTCCAAGGCGTCGAAGTCCAAATAGTTCATCATGAAGCTCCACACGCGAAACGCCCCAGGCTCAAGGTCGCCTCGCTCTATCTGGCGCGCTTATAGCAAGCAGGCGCGGGCGCGCCAAATACGCCTCTTTGAGCTTATTGCGCCTCGTCGGCGGCTTCTTTAGCTAAGAATTTTTCCAACCAATGGATATCATACAGGCCGTT
>JASLHV010000068.1 GCA_030153205.1 Roseiarcus sp.
CCGAATTTTCCTCTTGGTTGGGGGCGGTTGAACGGCGCATCTCGCGCCGAACGGGAATCCGCGCCTAAAATCGAGCGTACGCACACGGGCAAGGCCGCGGGATTGTCGCAGGCGCGCGAGCGCTGGGGGGTTTAGATGTGGCGCGAGAGGTTCAGGCGGCCTGCTGATCGGCGGGCATGTCGGCTTGGCGCAGGCGCTTCCATTCCCAGGGCAGCAGTTCGTGCAGACGCGAGGCGGGAAGATCGGCGATGCGAGCGAGGACGTCGGCGAGCCAGGCTTTCGGGTCGATGTCGTTGAGGCGTGCGGAGGTGATGAGGGTGAGCATGATGGCGGCGCGGTCGGCGCCGCGTTGGGAGCCGGCGAAGGTCCAGTTGCGCCTTCCCAATGCGATGCCCCGCAACGCTCTTTCGGCCGCGTTGTTGCTGAGGCAGATCCTGCCATCGTCGAGGAAGCGGGCGAAGTCGTCCCAGCGCCTGAGCATGTAGTTCATGGGCTTCAGGACCTCGGAAGAGCGCGAGAGGGTTTCGCGCTCACGCAGCAACCAGGCGTGCATGTCGTCGAGAAGCGGTTTGCTCTTCTCCTGGCGCACGTCGCGCCGCTCGTCCGCGCTGCGGCCGTTGATGGCGCGCTCGATCTCGAACAGCGCGTCCAGACGCCTGACCGCCTCCAGCGCGATCGGGGAGACCGGTTTGCCTTTCTGGCCTTCCCGGACGGTTTTCTCGATATCAGCCAGTTCGAAGAAGCCCCGCCGCGCATGGGCGAAGCAAAATGCCGGCGTGATCGGCAACACCTTCTTCTGCGGGTCGAACAGCGGCTCGAAGCCATTGTAGCAGTCGGCTTGCAGGATGCCGGTGAAGGCGGCCAGATGCTTCTGCGGATGCTGGCCGCGTCGGTCGCTCGAGGCGTAATAGACCGCCGCCGGCGGCGCAGGTCCGGCGAAAGGGCGGTCATCGCGGACATAGGTCCAGATGCGCCCGGTCACGCACTTACCTTTTGCCAGGATGCGGATGGTGGTGTCGTCGCCATGCAGGCGCTCGGCCGCGAGCACATGACGCTCGATCAGGTGGAAGAGCGGCATGACGGCGAAGGTCCCGTGGCCGACTTGGTCGGCCAGCGTCGACAACGGCAGGTCGATCCTCTCGCACTTGAAGCGCGCGCTCTGGCGGTTGAGCGGGATATGCATGCCGAACTTGTCGAACAGGATGGTCGCCAGCAGTTGCGGGCCGATGAAGCCGCGCGGCGTGGCATGGAACGGCGCGGGCGGCTGGCTGATCTTCTCGCAATCGCGGCAGGTGAACTTTTCCCGCACCGTCTCGACGACCTTGAAGCGACGCGGGATCTCCTCCAGTGTCTTGGTCACATCCTCGCCGATCTTCGCCAACCGCGATCCGCCGCAGCAGGCGCAGGTCGTCGGAGCCTCGATAACGACGCGCTCGTGTTCGATGTCGTCCGGCCAGGGCTTGCGTACCGGTCGCTTGCGCGTGAAGGCGCGGACTTTCTGCGTCTTCGCCGCCGCGGCCTGCGCGGCAAGCTCATCCTCGCTCGCCGTGGTGACGAGTTCTTCGAGCTCCAATTCCAACTGCTCGATCAGCCGCGCCGTGCGTTCGGAGCGCTGCCCGTACAGTTCGCGTTTGAGCTTCTCGATCCGCAGCTCGAGATGCGCGATCAGCGCCTCGTTGTCTGACAGCTCCGCCCGCGCGTTGGCGGCATCCGCGACGGCCACATCGCGTTCAGCCTGCAACGCCTCACGTTCGGCCAGCAGCGCCGTGTAGGCACTCGCGAGGTCCGAAGGAAGAGCGCCCGGCTTCGAAGTCATGAAGCCATTGAATCAGATCAGGCTGCAGATTCAATCGTAAAAAGGCTATCCAACTCGCGTTGGACGCCGTGTTTCTTGAGGATTGCGCCAGTCGATTCCAGATAAGAGATAACTCAACTGCGCCGGAGAGATCGTCACTGCTTCGCCCGCAACCGAAGGCCAGATGAATCTTCCTCTCTCAAGTCTTTTTGTAAACAGGCATGCCCCCTGGCCATCATGCCAAATCACCTTCAAAAGATCGCCGCGTTTTCCCCTGAAGCAGAAAAGACCACCGCCCATGGGGTTGTGCTTGAGCACCTCCTGCACGCGGAGAGCCAGGCTCGGAAAGCCGCACCGCATGTCGGTGTGGCCAGTCGCCAGCCATACCCGCACGCCCGTGGGGATCGGAATCATCGCCGATCCAGAGCCTCGACGATGCGGCGAAGCGCCTCAACGTCGACCCCCGCATCGACAATGACGCGGCGCCCGCTCGTCAACTCGACCTCAATTCGCTGCTCGGTCGAAAGCGCCGGCGCGCTCCGCGATGAAAGTGCCGCCGATGGGACTGGCCTATCCTCTGCGACAACCGCTCTGACAAAGCCAGCCTCGGATTTGGCCCGGTTCGCTACCAAGCCCCTCCGCCAGGTCACCAGCAGGGAACGCGACAGACCATATCGTCGCGCCGTTGCCGCAACCAGACGCGGCTCGGACATGCTTTCCAAAACAATCCGCGCCTTCTCCTCCTCCGACCAGCGCCGTCGCCGGCCCGTCTCCACCACTTCAAGTCGATTCAGCGCACTGATCGTATGACTGTCCATACGTACAGTTCTCAACCATTAGACCACCCCGTCGCAAGGCGTCTCTCCTCGGAGGCTTACAACCTAAAAACAACGGCACGCAAAAAAGCGGATCGGGCGAACCGCCATGAACATCACTCCCAGTAACGAGTCCAATAGGACGCTGCTCTTAAATTCAGTGTTCATGTTCCACACACCTCGCGCTCCGTTCCGGCGCCCGCAAGCGCGCTTGGCGCCGCACGTATTTGCCGCACTCAAGCGAGGAGACCTCTCG
>JASLHV010000108.1 GCA_030153205.1 Roseiarcus sp.
TGTCCAGCGCCTCGCGCGCCTTCAGGAGTTCGCGATCGAGATGCTGCGGCTTCGTCTCCATCGATTCTTCCTGGCGCTGGGCGTCGAGCCGCTCCATACGGGCTAAAAAAGCGTTGCGACGGGCGCCGCGAAGGGCGAGAGCGGCGGATTTCTGCAAGCGCGACAAATCTTCGAAACCGGCGTCGAGCGAGATGGGATGCGTCACGGCGTCTACCCTCCAGTTGGCGATGACGCGCTAAGTCCAGCGTTGTTTTTACGTTACGTCAACTCTGGCTTTTGTTTTCTATTTCGTAACCTAAACAATTTTATCGAAATAAGCGCCAAGATTTATTAGACAATATTTTAAATATACTTTTATCTCGAAAATAAGGGCGCGCAAAGACTGGAAAAATTGGATTTTCGACGCCCTAGCGGAATTCGTACTTATCGCGCTGACGCAAGGATACTTTACCGTGAACCGGCGCTATGATTGGGCCGATGACCGAAACAGAGATCGCCGAACTCGCCGCCTGGATCGCCGAAGCAGGGCTTGCCGGGCAGGCGGAGACCGCCCTCGTCGAGGGATTTTGCGAGCGCGCTGTCGCCTTCGGCGCGCCGCTCGAACGCGCCATTTTATTCATCGACACGCTGCACCCGATCTATGAAGGCCGCGTGTTCCGCTGGGAGCGCGACAAACATCTGACGACGCAGACCGAATATGAACCGACCTTGGAAGGCGAGCGCGCCGAACGCTGGCGCGCCAGTCCGTTTTATTATCTGCTGAATAGCGGCCAGACTTGGCTGCGCCGGCGCATCACCGGCGAAAACGACGACGATTTCACGATTTTTTTCGACCTTCGCGCCGCCGGCGTCACCGACTATTTGGCGATCATCAATCCTTTCGCCGCGGATGGGGCGATCGGCGCGATGGACTGTTTCTATTCGTCCTGGATGACCGATCGCGCTGGCGGTTTCACCGACGACGAGATCGCCACATTGCGGCGGCTCGCGCCCTTCCTCGGCTTGGCGGTCAAATCCGCTTCGCTTGGCCGCATCGCCGAGACTTTGGTGCAAACTTACCTTGGCCGCGACGCGGGCCGCCGCGTTTTGAGCGGGCGCATCGCTCGCGGCGTCGCCGACCGGATCGAAGCCGTACTCTGGTTCAGCGATTTACGGAATTACACGCGCATATCCGACGCCGCGCCGCCGGAACAGATTATACCTCTGCTCAACGATTACGCCGACGCCATCGTCTCGGCCATTCATGAGAACGGCGGCGATGTCCTGAAATTGATCGGCGACGGCGTCCTGGCGATTTTTCCGGCGCACGAGCGGCGTGTGGCCTGCCAGGCGGCGCTCAGCGCGGCGAAGGCCGCGGGCGACACGGTTGGCGCGCTCAATCAACGTCGCACCGGCGAGGGATTGCCGGTAACGGACATGTATCTTGGGCTGCACCTGGGCGAGGTTTTCTACGGCAATATCGGCAGCAAGGAGAGGCTTGATTTCACTGTGATCGGACCAGCGGTCAACGAGGTCAGCCGGATTGCTGCGATGTGCCGGTCGGTCGAACAGCCTTTGTTGATCTCGTCGGCCTTCGCGGCCTCGGTCGGCGAGGATCGGAGCCCGCTCATCTCGGTCGGGCGATATGCGCTGCGTGGCGTCGAAAGGCCGCAGGAGCTCTTCACCCTTGATCCGTTCGTGTGACTTCATCGGCCGCGACGCTGGTGAAAAACTGGCTTTAGGACGCCGCGGCAAGTAGGGTGCCGGCCGAACGAGGACTGCCGATTTCGATGACGCCGCCCGAGATCCCGATCAGGGCGAATTCCGACGAACGCCTAATTCAGCCGCAAGCAGAGGGAGCGGCGAAAAATCGCTACCTTGCGCCCCTCGGCGCCGGCTTGATCTACGCGCTTCTTCTAGCGCCCGCGCTTCTCGACGGCTTTCTGTGGCGGCCTGCGCCGCCGGTTCAAGAAATTCCGGTCGAAATTATCGTCGAGCCGCCGCCGCAGGAAAAGCCTCCCGAGCCGGCGCAACCCGCGCCGCCGCCGCAGCCCGACACGCCGTCGCCGCCAAAGCCCTATGACGAAGCGCCGGCCCATGACGCGCCGCGCGCGGCAAATAACGAGAAGCTCGACACCGATGGCCCGGACAAGCCGGCGAAGGCGCCGACGGCTGAGCCGAATGAATCGCCAAGCCCCAATCCCGACAAAGACAAAGCGCCTTCGGCGGCTAACAAGAGCACGCCGCAGCTCGAGCAGAAATCGCCCGATTCCACCGCGGCCAAGCTCGCAGAGACCACGGCGAATGGAGAGCTAAATAGCGCCAACCCGGCGGAGAACGAAAAACAGACGGAATCAGAAACCAAACCCGATCAACCGAGCCCGGCTGACGGCAATCGCCTGCCGTTCTTCGCCTCGGTCCCCGGCCTGGACTTTGGGGCTATGGCCAAGAACGCGCCCATCACGACGGGGCAAGCCAAGGCCACTTACCTGTCGATCGTCTACGGCATGGTGATGGCCCAGATGCATTACAGTCGCGCGTCTGGCCCTGATAGGCTCGTCGGAACGATCGACTTCACGCTCGACAGTATTGGCAATGTGGTTCGTCGGTCGGTGGCTCAATCGAGCGGTTCGCGGGCGTTCGACAATGCCGCGCTTGACGCCGTCGCGCGCGCTTCGCCCTTCCCGCGGCCGCCAGATGGCGCGCCGATCGGACTGGAGTTCACTTATACCTCCGATTAGGGCGCGCTTCACGCGCCGTCCCGGCCACGGGCTCTGAGGCCGTCGTCTTTTCAGCGCTAAGGGCCGGCGCTAGAGATGACCCGTCTTGCAGCCGGCAAGTAGGGCCTCAATGGCGATCGCGGCGATCGACGTCACATTTCAGGCGCGTCCTGACGAACGTTTCCTTTTGCCGACAACCCCCGTTGCCGGGCCGCGCCGCTTCGTTGGAGTACTGGGCGCCTGCCTCGTTTATGCGATCGTTTTAACGCCTGTTGTCGTCGAGGATCTCCTGCGAGCGCCGCCCGCTCCGGCAGTGCAGGAAATTCCTGTCGAAATCGTCATCCAGCCGCCGCCGGAAACGCCGCAGCAAGAGAAGCCGCCGGACCCTCCAGCGCCCAAGTTCGACCCGAAGCCATTCGATGAAAAGCCCGCCGTTGACGCGCCGCGCGCGAGCAATAACGAAAAGGTCGACGACAACGACTCGGATAAATTGATGAAATCCCCTTTGGTAAAGGAGGAGAAGCCAGTCAGCGCCAAACCGGATCCCACGCCTAATCCGGATGCGGGTCACGACGCGCCCAAGCCACAAGCGGAGGCGGCGTCGAACGCGCCTCCGCTTGACGCCCCGCAAAGCCCAACCGGCGAATTCGCGGTCGAGAAGCCAGCCCAGCCCGAACGGCAAGCCAAGGTCGAAGAACCGCCAATTGAGTCGCATGCGGCGGCAGGGGCGGAAAAATTTCCAACTTTCGCTTCCGTGCCCGATGTCGATTTCGGCGCATTGGCGAAAGCGGCCCCTATTGCCGGCGGAAAGGCCAAAGCGACTTATTTGAGCATCATCTACGGCATGATCGCCGCTCGCGCGCCGTCAATCCGCGCAAAAATCGCCCGAAGCGGCGAGATCATTTTCAGCCTCGACAGTATGGGCGGTCTGATCGAGCGTAAGATTTACATGTCGAGTGGTTCGCGCGAACGCGATGCCGAGGCTTTCGAGGCAATCCGCAAAGCCGCGCCATTTCCGCCGCCGCCGACACACGCTCCGATGGATTTCACCTTGACCTATTGAGGACGGTGACCGCGCCAGCAGCAAGGTCGACATCAAACAGCGAGGGTCGGGAATCTTTCCGCCGGTTCGATGTCGTTTCGCCCGGTTGTCTCGACTTCGCGGACAGCCTCGCGCAACACTTCGAGCCCCGCGCCTCGGCGTGGCGCGAATGTCACCAGGTGACGGCGATAGGCCCGCGCCCCCGGCCGGCCGGCGAAGAGGCCGAGGAGATGACGCGTCATATCGTGCAAACGCACGCCGCGCGCCAATTCGCGTTCGACATAAGGTACGTAAGCCTCGATCGCCGCGAAAGCGTCGGCGACCGGCGCCGGCGCGCCGAAAAGCATCGGGTCGACGTCGATCAGCAATTCCGGCGATTGGTACGCGGCGCGGCCCATCATCACGCCGTCGACGTCGCGCAAGAGATCGCATGTCGTATTGAGATCATGAATCCCGCCATTGACGGCGATCGGCAAGTCAGGATGCGCGCGCTTTAGAGCGGCGACGAGCGGATAGTCGAGCGGCGGTATGTCGCGATTTTCCTTGGGACTTAAGCCCTCGAGCCAGGCCTTGCGGGCATGGACGACGATTGCGTCGGCGCCGGCCGCCTTCACCTGATCGACAAAAGCGAAAAGCGCCTCGCGCGGCTCTTGCTCGTCGACGCCGATCCGGCATTTGACCGTGACAGGAATTTTAACCGCCGCCTTCATCGCCGCGACGCCTTCGCCGACCAGGGCGGGCTCGCGCATCAGGCAAGCGCCGAAGCGGCCGCTTTGGACGCGATCGGACGGGCAGCCGCAATTCAGATTGATCTCGTCATAGCCGAAATCGGCGCCGATCGCGGCGGCTTCGGCGAGGCGCCTCGGATCGGCGCCGCCGAGCTGGAGCGCCAGGGGATGTTCGAACGCATCAAAGCCGATGAGCCGCTCGCGCGGCCCAAAGACGACCGCGTCGGCGGTGACCATCTCGGTATAGAGCCGCGCACGGCGCGTCAGGATACGATGGAAGAACCGGCAATGCCGATCCGTCCAATCCATCATCGGGGCGACCGAGAAGCGGAATGAAGCGTCGAAGCTCGTCACGCCGCTTCCCTAAAGAATCCGGCGAGCTCCCGCAAACGCCAGCGCACGATCAGCATGACGGCCGCCGCCGCCAAGCCGCAGGCGAGGCCGATCCACAGGCCGAGGCCGGCGAGCGGCGTCAGAAAGGCGAGCGCCGCGCCGACCGGCAGGCCAATTCCCCAATAGCCGACAAGCGCAATTAGCATGGGCGCGCGAGCATCATGCAGCCCGCGCAGCATGCCGGCCGTGACGACCTGGGCGCCGTCCACCAGTTGAAACAGCGCCGCGACGGCCAAGAATTGCCGCGCCAAAGCGACGACTTCTGCGTTTCGCGGCGCGGAAACGTCGACGAAGATCGAGACCAGCGATCGCGAAAAGACGAGCATGCCCGTCGCGGAGAGGATCATCAGGGCGCCGACGACGCCGAAAGCGACCCAGCCGGCGCGCGAGGCGGCGATCCGATCGCGCGCCCCGAAAGCATGGCCGACGCGCACGGTCGCCGCCTGCCCGATCCCCATCGGGATCATGAATATGAAAGACGTGATCTGGAAAGCGACCGCATGCGCCTCGAGCGACGCCGCGCCGATCAAACCCATCAAAAGCACAGAGGCGGCGAAGATCGACACTTCGAAGACGATGGTCGCGCCGATCGATGCGCCGAGCCGCCAGAGCTCGCCGAAAGCCTTGCCGTCCAAACGCCATGGCCCGTGAAAAAGACGATAGCGGGCAAGATACGGATCGATGAAGGCGTAAACGACCATCACGAGCAGCATGAAACATTGCGAAAAGAACGTCGCCATGCCCGAGCCGAAGACGCCCCACGCCGGAAAGCCCCAGTGGCCAAAGATCAAAAGCCAATTGCCCAAAGCGTTAAAGCCGATCGCCAAAAGACCTGCAAATAACGTTGGACCGGGACGGTTCAGCGCGGCGAAGACGGAGCGCAGAGCGAAGAATAGAAAGTTCGGCGCCATTGCCCATTCGAGACCATGCAGGTACGTCCCCGCCAAGACGGCGAGTTCCGGCTGCTCGCCGACAGCGGTCAAAATGCTCTGCGCGTTCCACAGCACCGCCCATACTGGCAGCGCCAGGATGAACGAGGTGAAGAAGGTTTGATGCGCCGCCCGGCGCGGACCTTCCCGGTCATGCGGATCGGCGCCGACCATTCGCGCGACGATCGGCGCGGACGCGCCGACCAGGCCAAGGCCAAAGACGAGGAGCGGAAAGTAAAGATTATAGCCGAGCGCGCCGGCGGCCAGCGCCTGCGGCGAGAGCCAGCCGAGCATCATGATGTCGGTCGTGGTCATCGCGCTCGAGGCGAGATTGGCGATGACGAGCGGGGCGCTCAGCGAGAGCGTCGCGGCGATTTCGCGGCCGAGCCAGGGAGAAACGGAAGCGTTGGTCTTTTCGAAATTGACAGTCTGGCGCATGAGTGACCCATCGATTGGGCCACGACAGAAGCGCGCTTCGTCCGCCGGATGGGCGGCCTGCATAGAGCATTTCGCGGGCATGCACAAATCGCAGGCGCCGTGGCTTTACGACAGCAGCGCGTTTATGTCGGCCAGAGTGGCCATTAGCGTAGCGTAAGTGTCATGACACACCGCGGCGTGAACGTCTGGTTGATCCAGCGGCGCATTGTTCTGGGGCCATGGAACTAGCGCCCCAACCAGGGAATCGTCCATACAGGCGCCACGCTCAACGTTCCCGTTCCGCAAAAAAGAGGCTTCCATGGTCGACGCCAAAATCAAGGTCATCATCGACGTCGACACAGGCATCGACGACGCATTGGCCTTGCTGCACGCCTGCGCCTCGCCGGAGGCCGAGATCCTCGGCGTTACGACCCTCTCCGGCAACGTCGGCCTTGCGAACGCCACGCGCAACACGCGCGCCGTCCTCGCGCTGGCGGGAAGGACCGATATTCCGGTCTGGGCCGGAGCGGCGCAACCGATCCTGCGTGAGGCGGAGGATGCGAGCTATGTCCATGGCGGCTCCGGCCTCGGCCAGGCGCAATTGCCGCCGCCGGCGCCGGCGAGTGACGCGCGCCACGCCGTCGATCAAATTCTAGCGCTCGCCAAGGCGCACCAGGGCGAAATCGTGCTTGTGCCGACGGGTCCGCTGACCAATGTCGCCGCCGCGCTGCTGCGCGAACCGGGCCTTGCCAAATGGCTGAAGCGCGTCGTCCTGATGGGCGGCGCGTTCAAGGGGGGCGGCAATACGACGCCGGCGGCGGAATTCAACATCTGGCACGATCCGGAGGCGGCGCGGATCGTCTTTCGCGCCTTTGGCGAAGAGGGCGCCGCGCCCCTCGTCGCCGTCGGCCTCGACGTAACGCGAAAGGCGCAATTGCTGCCCGAGCATCTCGCCGCTTTGAAGCAGCGCGTCGCCAACACGGCGCGCGGGCCGGCGCTGATGCGCTTCTTAGAGGAAGCGACGCGGGATTATTTCGACTCTATGGAGAGGCGCGAGGGCCGCGCCTTCTTCATCATGCATGATCCGCTCGCTCTCGCCGCCGCGCTCGATCCTTCGCTGATCACGACGCAGCGCGTCGCAGTGGATGTCGAAACGACCGGCGCGCTGACGCGCGGCATGACCGTCGCCGATTGGCGCGGCGTCTGGAAGCGCAAACCGAATGCCGACGTCGCGGTCGAGGTACGGGCCGTGGCAATGATCCAGCAGTTCGTCGAGCGGATGGAGCGACTGGCGCTGACCGTATAGTACTTTCATATGGAGCTTATCCTCGTCTGGCGCTCGCGGTGATATCATCAGCGCTCACAGCGCGCCCGGCGCGGGAGAGGGTCGGGGTGAAGCTCGATTCTTGGTACGCGAAAACGCCCTATCGTCGCTTCCGCTCGATCGCGTCCCAGATCGCGGCCGCAAGGTTGGGCCCGCCAACGCGGTGGATGGCGCGGATTCCTGTCGGCGAGGTGACGTTGATTTCGGTGAGGAACCCGTCGATCACATCGATGCCGACGAACATCAGGCCGCGCCGCTTCAGCTCCGGGCCGATCATGGCGCAAATCTCGCGCTCGCGCGGCGTCAATTCCGTCGCCGCCGCCGCACCGCCGCGCACCATATTGGCCCGAATATCGTCCTGAGACGGCACACGATTGACCGCGCCCAAAGGTTCGCCGTCGACAAGTATGATGCGCTTGTCGCCTTTCGCCACTGCGGGAAGAAAACGCTGCGTCACCCAAGGCTCGCGAAAAGTCGTGGCGAAAAGGTCAAAGAGCGAGCCGAAATTCGGGTCTTTGGGCAAAAGCTTGAAGACGCTGGCGCCGCCATGGCCATGCAGCGGTTTCATCACCACCTCGCCCTGTTCGGCGCGAAAGGCCTCGATGGCTTCACGATCGCGCGAGATCAGCGTCGGCGGCATCAGTTGCGGGAAGTCCATCACAAAGAGCTTCTCCGGCGCGTTACGTACGGAAGCGGGGTCGTTGACGACCAAGGTCTTGGGATGAATGCGCTCCAAGAGATGCGTCGTGGTGATATAGGCGAGGTCGAAAGGCGGATCCTGCCGCAAGAGCACGACGTCGAGAGTCGAAAGATCGACCATCTCCGCCGGCCCGAGCGTGGCGTGCTCGCCTTGCGTGTCCTTCACCGCGAGCCGTTGCGCATGCGCCAGAATATCGGCGCCGCGCATCGTCAACCGATCGGGCGTATAGTACAAGAGGCTATGTCCACGCGCCTGCGCCTCGAGGAGCAAGGCGAATGTGGAATCGCCGGCGATTTTGATCTTTTCGATCGGATCCATTTGCACAGCGACTTTCAAGGACATGAGACCGATCCGTTTGGGGACAATTGAGCGCGCTGATGGCGATCATTTAGGTTCGAGGCGCGCGGAATTTGAGACATGCGCCTGCAGAAAGCCAGCGCGTTTTTTAAGTCTCACTCCAGTCCGAGTTCATAGGCGCCGATGACGTGACGCGGCAGACGCATGGGCGCGACCAGGACGGCGTCGCCACGCAAAGTCGCCTGCATGGCGGTTGGATGACGCGCGACCCAGACGCGCGCGGCGCGAGCGATACGCCGCCTTTTGGTCGCATCGATCGCCAGCAGAGCTGCGTCGAAATCGCGCCTGGCTTTGACTTCGATGAAGGCGATTGTATCGCCGCGCTGCGCGATGAGGTCGACTTCCCCGCCGGTCACGAAGAATTTGCGCGCCAGGATGCGATAGCCTTTGACCGTCAGCAGGGCCGCAGCGATCCATTCGGCGCGAAGGCCAAGACGATGAGCGCGCCATTTCGCTTGCGCCAACCGGTCATTGCGTCTCGGCCGGGACGGCATTTCAACGTTTGGCGCCGACTAGCGTCAGCGCGCGGGCGTAGACGCGACGGCGCGGCGCGCCTGTCTCGGCCGAAACCGCGGCGGCGGCGTCTTTGACGCTGAGCGTTTCGAGCGCCGCGTCGAGGCGTTTATCGATTTCGTTATCATCGACCGGCGCGGCCTCCAACGGCGGTCCGACCAGCACCACGATCTCGCCCTTGGGCGGGGCCTCGCCGGCGAATTCGGCGGCCAATTGATCAAGCGGCCCGCGTCGTGTTGTTTCATAGAGCTTCGTCAATTCGCGCGCGACGACGCCTTGGCGCGGCCCAAGCTCGACCGCGAGGTCCGCCAGCATTTCGGCAAGGCGACGCGGCGATTCGAAAAACACCAAGGTCGAAGGAATCGCTGCGAGCTCGTTGATGCGAGCGCGGCGGGCGGCGTTCTTTGGCGGC
>JASLHV010000137.1 GCA_030153205.1 Roseiarcus sp.
GCCATTTTGGCATTAACCTGGCTCTGAAGGTCCAGGGCGTTCGCGTCCGGCAGTTGATACACCGCCAAGCCGACGGACGGATTGTCGTCGAGGTACGCCGTCGAATTGTATTGCAGCGCGCCGAGTTCGATGCGCGCCACATCGCGCAGCCGCAGTGTCGCTTCGCTGGCGGTGCCGGCGCGCAGTACGATGTCGCCGAATTGTTGCGGGTCGCTCAGTCGTCCTTGGGCATTGATCTGGTAATCGAAAACCGTGCCAGAGGGCGCCGGATCATCACCGAGCTTGCCGGCGGCGACCTGGATGTTCTGCTCGGTAATCGCGTTTTGTACGTCGACCGCAGTGACGCCGAGTTTGGCGAGCTTGTCGGGGTCGAGCCAGACCCGCATCGAATAGCGACGCTCTCCGAATATGGAGACGTCGGAGACGCCCGGTAGCCGCTTCAGCGGGTCGACCAGCTGCAGGTAGGCGTAATTGCTGAGCGTCACCAGATCGAGCGACTTGTCCGGCGAGAACAGGTTGACGATCAGGACAAAGTTCGGGTTTTGTTTGGCGATTGTGATGCCGCCCTGGTTGACAATGGCTGGCAGCTGGCCAGTCGCCTGCGAGACGCGGTTCTCCACATCGACCGCCGCGATATCCGGCGAATAGCCGATGTCAAAGGTGAGTGTTATCGTCGAGGTGCCGTCGTTGCCGCTGACGGACGACATATAGATCATGCCCTGGACGCCATTCAGCTGCTGCTCGAGCGGCGTCGTCACCGTATCGCCGACGATTTGCGCGCTGGCCCCCGGATAGGTGGCTTTCACAACGATTTGCGGTGGCGTGATTTGGGGAAATTGCGAGATTGGGAGCAGGTTCAAGCAGATCGCGCCGGCCAGCACCATGATGATGGCGAGCGATGAGGCGAAGACCGGCCGTTCGATAAAGAAGTTGATCATAGGTCACCGTCTGCGGCGTACGGCGCCCGCATTTCCATCGCTTCACGCCAGATTGTGTCCATCATTGAAACCAGCGCGCCGATCGCCCAAGGATCAGCGGGGTAGAGCCGTCTCGGCCCGTCGCGGCGGCAGATAACGAGCCCGGCCTCTTTCATAGCCCGCAAATGTTGCGAAACGGCCGAACGGCTGACCGGTATCCCCATAGCGATATCACATACGGATCGCGGCTTGCTCAGGGTGCGCTGGAAAATGATCCATCTCGTCGGATCGGCGAGCGCTGCCAAGCCGGTTGACAAGCGATCAGTTCCGCATGGCCTCGGTGTCTTAGGCCTGCATGGGAATTTTAGGTCCCTAGGAACGCGCCGACGTTCGTGGTGCGACACGGTGAATGCCCCGTCAATTCCATGCGGGGACTTGGGCAGGAAAGGCACCGAGACAATCTGGGGTGAAACGAACAGTCCGTTCGATAGTGTCGAACAGATCGCGCCGCTCGCGCAGCGGAGCTATAAAAACAAATGGGCCGTGCCGAAGATAAAGCCGGCCGGGGCGAACCAGCTCGCTAGTTCGAAATAGCTTGGTGGACCGGTAGCCCGTTCAACTAATTGAGCGAATGGCCCTTCTGGGGCAAACCTTGCCGTCAGATGGCCCCAACGCGAAGGACCGTTTTCGGACGGTGAGCGTCGGCAGGGTCACGCGCTCCGCTGAGCGCCGTAAGCGGTCATCGAGATGCCGGGGTTACCCGTCTCCGACATTCAGCCGGTACTTTTCCGCAAAGCCGAGCCGTTATTCCTCCGGCATTCCCGCAAGGCGCAGACCCTTGATAAAGGTGGTCTCGAACAAGGCGCGTATCTTCGGCACTCCGTAATGCCAGGTGGCATTCAGGCGCGCTCAACTTGAAAACCGATCCTCGCCGCTCAGCCTGCGGGCTTCCGCGAGTTCGATAGCTGCTCGTTCGGTCTCGCCGTTAAGGGCGTAGGCGGCCGCAACATAGGCGCGGACAGTCGGGTGTGCGGGCACGGCCCTGCGCGCTTTTTCGGCCCAGATGACCGCCTCGTCGATGCGTGATTGCAACAAATGCACTTGGCCAATCCGCATATACCAAACCCCGATCACGGGATCGCGGGGACTAAGGCGGATGGCTTGCTCTGCAAGCGGAATTGTCTCCTCTATCGATCCAGTGAACAACTTGCATCCAGCGAGAACAGGATATGCTCGCACCCAGTTGCGATCGAACGCGATCGCCGTCTCATATTCGGGAATAGCCTCAGCGTATCGGTGCTGCGCGCGCAATACCTGGCCTTTGGCGTAATGCGCAAGCGGGCTGCGAGGTGACGCCGCCAAGGCTTGCCCGGCGAGCTCTTCCGCGCGGCCGATATCAGCCGCGACCGTCACGCTCAAATTATCGATGACGCGGGCCGTGAGCGCGGTCGCCAAATAGCTTTGCGCCATGCTAGAGCGCGGATCGAGCGCCAACGCCCGCTCGAACAGGTCAATCGACTCGATACGACTCTCGCGCGTTGTCGGCCTCAAGGTAGCGGCACGTCCCCGCATGATGTAGCCCAGCGCGTCGGGGTGCTTGGTCGGCCGAGCGGCTTCCGCACCAATGAGTTCGAGGTGAAGGGCCACCGCGATCAGCCTCGTGATCTCTTCTTGCAGGGCGAACAGATCGACAGTATCGCGGTCGAATCGCTCTGCCCATATATGCCCATCGGTCTCAGCGTCAATAAGCTGGGCGTTGATGCGAACCTGTTTGCCCGATCTCAGGACGCTACCTTCGAGCACATAGCGCACGCCCAGCTCGGCGCCGATCTGCTTTCCGCTGATCCTCCTGCCCTTATAGGTGAACGCCGTATTGCACGAGATCACGAAACTGCCGGCAAGCCGCGACAGATCGGTTGTCAGCGAGTCGGTCATCGCGTCGGCGAAGTATTCCTGCTCCGGATTGCTGCTGAGGTTGATGAAAGGCAGCACGACGATCGACAGGCGCGGTGGCGTATGTATGCTGCGTTGCTCAAGCGTGTCGATAATCGAGCGGGCCGTGGTTTCGTCCTGCACCAACGCGCCGACGAAGCGGTAGCCGCGACCGGGAATTGTCTGAATGCAGCTGTCTTGCTCGCGGTCTCGATCGAGGATACGGCGCAGCGCTGCAATCTGCACGTTGAGATTGCTGTCCTCGACCGCTCTTCCATGCCAGACGACCTCTACGATCTCGTCTCTCAAGACGAGCTCGCCCGGCCGCTCAATTAGGACGCCGAGAATGTCGACGGCCCGCCTGCCGATCGCCAACGGTGCGAAAACACCTTGCGCATCTCGCCGGTACAGAGCACCACCGCGCCGGTCGAGGCGGAAATCCGCGAACAAGGAAATATCGGGCGTGGCGACCGCATCCATAGCCTGCGCCTCCCCTCGCTTCCTAATTTTTTA
>JASLHV010000194.1 GCA_030153205.1 Roseiarcus sp.
GGCATGCCGGACGTGCTGGAGCGCTATGACGAGGCTTTCGATCCGCGCACCGGGGAGGGCGGTTTCGAGATTTGGGTTCCGGTGAAATAGGCGCTTATGCCAACGCGCCGCGATACCGGCGCCATCCGGCCGATCGCAACCGGCAGGCAGGACACTCGCCGCAGCCATAGCCCCAATCGTGTAGCGTCGCGCGATCGCCGTTGTAGCAGGTGTGTGTCTCGCGAAGGATCAGGTCGATCAGCGGCGGGCCGCCGAGCTCCTCGGCAAGCTTCCAGGTCGCGGCCTTGTCGACGAACATCAGCGGCGTATGGAGGACAAAGCGCGTCGCCATGCCGAGATTGAGCGCGACCTGCATGGCCTTGATCGTATCGTCGCGGCAATCGGGATAGCCGGAGTAATCGGTTTCGCAAACGCCGAGGACGAGATGCTTGATTCCGCGACGGTAGGCGAGCGCCGCGGCGAAGGTGAGAAAGAGAAGATTGCGCCCAGGGACAAAGGTGTTCGGCAGGCCGTTGGCTTCAATCGCGATGGCGACGTCGCGCGTCAGCGATGTCTCGCTCAATTGGCCGAGCGCATCGATGGCGAGGACATGATCTTCCCCCAGCTTGCCCGCCCAAGCCGGAAAACCGGCGCGTAAACCCGCGAGAATGCGCGGCCGCGTCGCGAGCTCGACCCGGTGGCGCTGGCCGTAATCGAAGCCGATGGTTTCGACGCGCGGGAAGCGATCGAGCGCCCAGGCAAGGCAGGTGGTCGAGTCTTGTCCGCCGGAGAATAGGACGAGAGCGTCGGTACTATTGGTCATTTTTTTTCAAATTCGCAGTCAATAAAGATAATTTATCCTATCACAAAGGCGAGCATGCGATCGAGCGGCCTTGAGGCACACGGCGATTGTTGACGCTCGGTCGCCGTCCGCCATCAGCATGGCTTGCCAAGCTTCGCCGCCGGCGTGCCTGGGGACATAAGTCATCGGCCGGCGTCAGCGTCAGCTTGTCGCCACCCCAAAATGCCGCATGATTGCGCGCATGGTCGTCGGTATGCAGCCTGTTAACAAGGCGTTTCTATCCGCCCCTTACGATGGCCGGCGTGATCGGAGAGGTTAGGAGATGGGCCTCGTTCTCAATCTCATTGCCCAGACGATCGTCTGGTTCGGCTTCATAGGCGCGATCATTTTCGGCGGCGCCGGGACGATGAACTATGCCGGCGGCTGGCTGTACCTTGCTGAAATGATCACTGCCTCCGTCGTTTTCGGGTTTTACTTTCTGCGGATTGATCCGGGCCTCTTGCGGGAGCGGCTGAAGCCGCCGATGCAGAAGGATCAGCCGCTCGCGGACAAGCTGATCCTCATCCCCGTCATGCTCCTTCTCTTCGGCGGCATGGGGTTCATGGCGGCGGACGCCGCGCGCTGGCGCTGGTCGACAATGCCGCCTGTCGTGCAAGGCGCGGGAAGCGTTCTGCTGCTCGCGACATTACTGTTCATGGTCTGGGCGATGCGCGCCAACAGTTTCGCCGCGCCGGTCGTGAAGATCCAGAAGGAGCGCGGCCAGAAAGTGATCACGACCGGGCCTTATGCGATCGTACGCCATCCCCTCTATTTCGGCGCGCTCTTCTATGTCGCCGCCACGTCGCTCGTTCTCGGCTCCTGGTGGGGCCTGGCGATAGTCCCGCTGGTTGCGCTCGGCTTTGCAGTGCGGATCGGCGTCGAGGAGAAGGCGCTGCGGGAGGGGCTGCAGGGCTATGAGGATTATGCGCGGCGGGTTCGGCGGCGGCTAGTGCCGTTTGTTTGGTAGGGGCCGGCAGAGGTGCGGACATTCGCGGCCACAATCCGTATGTTCGCGCGAGGCAAAGGAAATACATATTTCGAGTAACGTTGGCCTGCGCGGAGTGCCGACTGGCGCTGGAAAGAGCCCAGCTATGATATTCAGCGAGAGTTCGCCGAGCATAGGCGGCATCATAAGAACGTCGTATGCGCGCTTGCCAGTGGCGAACTGGTGCTGACTCCGGCGAATGATTTCGACCCCGACGGGCTCGCCCTGATGGACGAGTTTTCTGGTTGCTACACATGACCAAATCGGTATCGAGTTCACATCGCGGAGCACGTGCCGCTCGAGAGCGCCCGCATGTGAACGCTCGTCTTCGCCCGGTTTGTCCATAAAGGCGTGATTAACGCGCCCTTAACCATTGGCGCTCATGTTTTGTTAACCATCAAATCGTCGATCAAAGACTACAGCAGCACACATTTGCCGGGGCATCGCATGTCATCGTACAGTCTGAAGACCGAGGAGTCGGCGGAATCTAACATTCGCAATCTGCGCGATTTGCACGCAAGGCTGAGCGAACTTTCAAGACCGCGCGATCTGAGAAACGCACGCCACCCTGCGGCGGAGATCCGCGGCGAACAACACAACGATATCTTGGCGCAGCTCGAAACGCTGGTCGGCTTGGTTGAAAGCAGCCAAAACGTAATCGACGACCTGGTTTCGAAGATGAAGGATCACGAAGAGACGGTTTACGATCTGAAGAACAGGCTCTCCGAAGCGGAGGCGCAGAAGGATGAGGCATATCAGAATGCCGCCCGAGCGGAGGGAGCGATTCGCGCCGAAAAAGACCGCGCAGAGATTGCCGAAGCACGCGCGAAATCTGCCGAAGAAGAGGTGAGGTTCTTGCAGAACCGCGACTCCGTCGTCCGTGAACGAATCAATCGACTTACCGCAAGCGTCAATAATCTTGCCTCGACGGGGCAAATCAAATCGCCCTTTATGGCTTCGGGCATCACTCGCACAAGAGGGGCGGCCGATCACGCAGCGTAAGACAGAACCAGCGCATCACCTATCCTGATACATTGCATGAATCGGCTGACCTCGCAGAATGCCCATTTGAGTTGCAGCCGCGTTCGGCAGGCCTTGTACCGATCGGCGACCGTCGCCAAAGCGATGGAGTGAGAAATGACAGGCGATGTGATGGTTGCCGTGGCGGAATACCAGACCCCCTTTAATGGGCGAGAGTATCCGTGCGTCGGCGCAATTCTTATGGCCAGCGACGAGCGCTTTGTCCTGCGAGAACACATAACACTTGGGCTCGACAAATATTTGATGCGAGATATTTTTCACCAACGAACACGCATCATGCCGTTAACCGAGGCCAAGCAAGTACTGAGTGACTGGGTCGAGCTGGCAATTGCCGCCGTTGTTCAGATTCCTTGGGAGCGAGGCGACGCCGGCTCCGCTCAGGAATAGAGCTTCGAGTCGCAAACGATAGTGATTGCAAGGCTACCCCCCTCTACATTCGTAGCCCCGACGCCGACTTCCCGAAGAGCAAGCCTCAAATCGCAGCGGGTATGCTTCCGCCGGCCTGCGAGAGCGTCGTAAACCTTCACGATCATCGGGTCAGCGCGGACCTTTTCCCGTTTGCTCGGCTGACAAAAAACTGACAGGCAGCTTGGCCTCAGCAGGTGATTAATCAGATTAACGCCTCCTTAACCATTGGCGCTGATATTTTGTTAACCATAGGAGGGGCAACAAAGTGTCTGAATCCAACGTTCGCATGCTGCGCGATTTGCAGGCGCGCTTAGCTCAACTCACTAGGCCGTCCGATCCAAACAATGCACCACCGGCGTCGCGCGACGGCCGGCCGGGCGATATCGTCTCGCAACTCGAAACACTCGTCGGCTTAGTCCAAACAAGCCAAAAGGTCATAGATACCCTCGTCGCGACAATCAGGGAGCATGAGGAGGCGTCCTACGACATGAAACGTATGCTATCCGAAGAGGCAGCGCAAAAAGAGGCGGCGTATCAACAAGCCGCCAAAGTCGAGACCGCGATCCGGGTCGAAAAAGAACGCGCGGATGTCGCTGAAGCGCGGGCGAACTCTGCTGAGGAAGAGTTGAAAATTCTGGAGCGGCGCGAAGCAATCATTCATAAACATATTGATTGGCTTATCGCTGGCGTCGGCAATCTTACATCGACCGCGCAAATCAAATCGCCCTTGATGGCTTCAATCGTTGTCCCATTGAAGGGAGCCGCAAATCGCGCCGCGTGACCTGGATCGGTTCACGGGTGCGCGTTAGCCGATCGTACTTTGCGTCATGCCTACACGAGTAGGGACGCCGGAAAAGCAGACGACAAAGTCGAAGGACGAACGGAAAGCCTATTCCACGAGCGATTGAAGCAGTCGCCAACGCGAGCTTGTCGGGGAGGCCTACTTCACATGGCGCGTTTCACATTCAATCTATCACAGACGGTTCGCTACAACACCTACGTTGAAGCTCCAACACGCATGGACGCGTTCCGCAAACTAATCCACGAGCTGCAAGAGCCCGACGGCAAACCGATCGACTTATACGAGATCGGCAGCGATGGCCTCACAATCGACGTCGGCCAGACAGACCCAAGCCATGACGAAATTGACGATAGTTTGCGAGCCCAAGGAAGTCGCCGGAAGGAAGCGCGACGACAGTCTTGAACACTTTTTTGTTCAGGGCTCGACGCGCATCCAAACGGCGATGCTCAGAGCGGCTATTCCTGAAGCGATAATCGCAAACGCGATGAGCGCGGACATGGCGCGATCCTCACCGTTGCACGCGCCCATCTAAGCAGACCCCGCCGGGCTTGGCCACTACTAGCGCGAAACTTCCACAGCGGGTTGTTTGTTGAGTATTGGGCGACGCGCCCCCGCCGAAGCCGGTGCGCTGCCTGACCGGTCCCGTACCTATCCCCATTGGCCGGGACCGGTCCCTCGCACGATCAGAGATGAGGCAAAAAGCAATAAATTTCGATGTACACAGCCTGAGGTTGGCATTATCAAGGAGGACAACCTGCGGGAATCATGCTGCTTAGAGGCGGGCGCCGGGCCCCTTGATTCTCAACGACTACGCGCTCGGCCGGCCTTCATCCTCCACTGGACAAGCCGGCCTCCGACGAGCTCGCGGCCGTCCTTCATGGATCACCGCTCTGGCCACCGGGCTTAAGCCTCGGTGGCTCGCCCTGCGGGAATTCGACGCCCGCGTCCGTTATGGCACAACGGATTTTCACCATTGTACTTTCTCGCGCACGCTTGCCGCCTTCGAGCCAGCCTACTGCGCCATCGCTCACGCGGGAACGAGCCGCCAACCGACTCCGCGACCAGCCGAGCAGATCGCGCGCTGCCTTGACCTGTTCGCCGCTGATCATTCGTCATCGCTCGCGTTGAGCTTGTCGAGCGCGTTGGCC
>JASLHV010000198.1 GCA_030153205.1 Roseiarcus sp.
GCCGGTCTCGCGGCTGCCGTCCCAATAATCATAGTCCCATTTCATCGCGAGATCGGCGACCTCGGCCTTGTCGCGCTGGGTGACGCGGGCGACATAGTCGCGCTTGGTGGATTTGTGGATGAGACTCACGAATTCGCGCAAAGCCATCGGATGTCCTTTTAGAGGTTGATTTGCGCGAGCATCGCTTCCGCTTTGCGGAGCTGTGCGGCGCAGCGGAGGTTTCGATCGTCGGCTTCGGCGAAAGCGCGCCGCGCGGCGCCGATAGGCAGGAACTCGTTGAGAAGGATGCAGGCCCATTTGATACGATAGGCGTCGAGTAAGAGCCGGGCGCGCGTCTGCGTTTCGGAGTCGAGGTTCAGGCCTAAGGCCAGGCGCTGCAGAAACCGATCGAAAGTGGTCAGCGGGACCGGTGTCTCGGGCTGACAGAAGAAATCGCAGACGAGCTTGGCGGGATCGTCGCGACCGGCATATTCGAAATCGAGGAATGTCAGGGCATTTCGCGCGACGTCGCGTAGCGCATTATGAAACCCGAAGTCCGATGGCGACAGGCAGCACGAGTCCTCACCAAGAGTTGCGTCGGCTGAGAGTCTGTGTTGCGCGGCGGATGTCACGATCGCGCTTCTGACCGTTTGCCAAAGGGGTCGCAGTCGCATGCCGACGAGACGTTCTGCATCGTCCCTCAGCGGTGTGTCGGTGTCGAGCGTGTTCAGCCGCTCGACCCTTCTCTCGACGGTACCGAGATGCTCGGTCAAGCTAAAGCATGCTTCGGAGGCGGCGCCGAGCGTTGCGACATCGCGTGGCGGCGCATTCACGGCGATGACGAAGTCTGACGCCGCATCAACTTCATTCTCGCCAATCTGATCCGGCGTGAGCTTTTCGCCTGGGACGAAACTGTAGAGCGCCGCATGGGCCATTCTGTCAATCGCAAGCGGCTCCGGAATGGTACGGACTTGATGGCTCCACGCGTATTTGAGGAAGGCCCATTCCGCGGCTAGTCGGTCGCGCGTGTCGCCCGGATTTGCGAAATAGACCTTGAGCGCTAGTGGCTCGCCGGCCTCCATCTCCATACGGAACACGCGGTTGTTCCGGCCGCCCTTAAGCTGAACAAGCTCTCTGAGCTTCGGGCGTCCAGCCTGTTCCGCCAAGCGTGCCGCGATCGCGATAAGCTTGTCTTTGGTCGTCGCGTTCATTGCGCGGCGCCAAGCAGCGCCGAAGCGATGGCGCGCCAGTTTGTGAAGCGCTCGAATCGAACGTCCTTGGCGTGATGGCCGTCAGGATCGAAAAGGATAGCGCGCGCGCTTTTTGGAAAACCGACCATGGCGAGAATTTCAGGCAAATCGTCGATGAAAACCTGACAATTCAAATCGGCGATCTTCGCGACTTTCTCTTCTTTGGTGAGGGCGAAGAAGATATTTTCGGATCGTAGGCCGCCCGTGCGCACCAGATTCTGTTCTTGTAAAAAATTGTGCGCCGCCGCGTGCAAATCGTATTTCGGTCCAAGGAGGGGATTGCGGGTTTTATGGCTGACGACATAGAGTTCGTGTTCCGCCGAAGTTGCCGCCCGAATAAAATCCTTCACACCGGGATAGCAGGACGCCAGATCCATACGCGCGCCATACACATAGCCCTGTAGCGCCGTGAATTCGTCCCGCCGGCCGGCATTGTTGAAATAGTCGCGCACCGCATTCTTGGACGCGAAGAGGTCCTCCGAAACCAGGCCGAGGTCGCGCGCGCCGCGCTGAAAGGCGCCGTCGTAGCAGACGATCGTATTGTCGAAATCGACGCCGATCCGCATCGCGCCGCGCTCGCGCCCTAAGCCAGTTTCATATCGATCAACGGTCGCCCGACCTTGCCCTGCGCCAAATCCTTAAGCGCCTGATCGGCTTCCGCCAAACGATAGGGTTTTGATAGTATTTCCTGCAGCGGAAAGCGGCCGGAGCCGAGCAGCCGGCCGAATCGGTCATAGTCGCGATCGGGGACGCTGTCGCCGCCCCAGGTGCCCATCAAGCTCTTGCCCTGGTTGAACACACTCGGATTGAGACTGAGCGTCGCGCCATGCCGGGCGTTGCCGATGACCACGGCGCGGCCGCCTTGCGCGCGCACAGCGTCGAGCGCGTTCGCCATGACGGCCGGTGCGCCGGTCGCTTCGACCGCCAGGTCGACGCCGGCCGGAACGATTTTCTTGATCGCCGCGATCGCGTCCTCGGCGGAAGGGTCAATGATATCGGTCGCGCCGCAGCGCTTCGCGAGCGCGCGGCGCGCCGGCGAAAGATCGACGCCGATCACCGGCATTGCGCCGGCGAAAGAAGCAGCCATGCAGGCGTTGATTCCGATGCCGCCGACCCCGAAGATCGCGACCGCGTCGCCCGGCTTGACTTGCAGGACATTAAAGATTGCGCCCATGCCCGTCGGCGCGGCGCAGCCGAGCAATGTTGCGACGTCCATGGCGAGACCGGCTGGGAGCAACGTCAGTCTGTTTTCCGAGACAATTGCGTGACGCTGAAACGTCGTGACGCCGCCGGCGTTCACTTTTTTGCCGTCCCAGGCATAGACGCAGCCGCCGGCTTCGATGCCCAGCCCTTTGATCCAGGAGAGGACGACTTTGTCTTGCGGCTTTACCTTTGTGACCGCCGAGCCCGTCTCGAGAACGACGCCCGTACCTTCGTGGCCGAGGCAATGGGGAACCCATTTGTCCTCGCCCTTTAAGCCCTGCGCCTCCATGACCTGCGTGCCGCAGGCGCCGGAATAGGCGACTTCGACGAGGACTTGGCCGGGCTTTAGCGCGGGCATTTCGAGTTCGGCTAGGACAAGCGGCTTGCCGGTCTCAACCAATATGGCGGCTTCGGTCTTCACGGAATCCCCTTTGTCAGCCGAGCGCGTTGAGTATCTTTTCGGCGATTTGTGGACCAGTGAGGCCCAGTTTTTCGCGGGCGAATTCCTGTTCGCCCGACATTTTGAAAAAGGCGTCGGGCGTTCCGAATCTCAGGAAGTTCTTCG
>JASLHV010000245.1 GCA_030153205.1 Roseiarcus sp.
GTTGCGAAAGTCGAAGCGTTCAGCTCATGGTCGGCGAGAAGAACGAGCGCGCGTCGCAAAACGTCCTCGGCGCGGCGCGCCCGCCAGGCCGCCGCCATCTGATCATGGAGCCGCGCGCCCTTGCGGCCGCCAGGACCGAGCATCGCCCCAGTAATCGCGCCGACGAGCGCGACAGCCTCCTCCGCGAGCACGAGTCGCGAACGGCCGCGCGACGGCGGATCCGAGCCCGCGCGTTTCGCCAGTACGGTCAAAGCCGATTCCAACGGCGTCAGAGCACCCTCGCTCGAGGTCTTCGTCTTGGGGAAATCGATTTCAACGCTCTCGACGTCCCAAATCAGACGCGCGACATCCTCGAGACTTGCCGAGCGCGACAGCGTGATTGCATCATGGCCGCGGTACAATAGCCGTCCCTCCGCGACGGTCGACACGCTCGAAGCGAGCACGGGATCGCCCCAGCCGATTGTTTCAGCGGCGACCGCGGCGACCGTACGTCTTCCGCCGCGCCGTCCCGCCAGGCGCTTGACGTCGCCCCCGTCATAGAGACTTCGGCGCGGATCCCTGGGGTCGGGCTTGGCGCGGATGCGGCCCCGGCTCACATTGGCGTATAGCGTCTGTGGCTGAACCCGCAGCGCCGCCAGCGCTTCTCCCGCCGTCAACCAGACCATCGCGCCTCACATTGATTATTTTCATCAAGATTGACGTCAATCATAGCACGACCGATCTTCCCTCGAAAAGAAAAGGAGCCTTGCGATGAAGATCGGCCTTGATGATGTCGTGGCGGCGGAGACGGCGCTGTCTGATGTCGATGGCGTTGCGGGACGCTTGATCATCCGCGGCCATTCGCTCGACGAATTGGCCGGCGCGGCCCGCTACGAGGATATTCTCGACCTGCTCTGGTCGGGCTTTTTCGACGCCAGGCCTCGCGCAGAGGATATCGCGCGCACGCTCGGCCATGCGCGGGTTGAAGTGTCCGAGCGCTTAGCGGGCCGGCGGGCCGAGACTCTCAGTCTTCCCGTCTTTGACGCCATGCGGGCGTTAGTCGCCGAGCTTGACGACGGCGATCATGTCGCAACCGCGTTGCGCCTCGTCGCCGCTCCCGCCGTTTTCGCGCCGGCCTTTATTCGCTTGAACCGTGGCGAAGCGCCGCTTGCGCCGGACGCTTCGCTGAGCCATGCGGCGGACGTCTTGCGCATGCTTCGCGGCGCCAAGGCCAAGCCCGACGAGATCGCCGCTCTCGACGCCTATCTCGTCACGGTCAGCGATCATGGCCTCAACGCTTCGACATTCGCTGCCCGCGTCGTCGCCTCGACCCATGCAGGCCTGACCTCGAGCGCGCTCGCTGCGCTGAGCGCCTTGAAAGGTCCGTTGCATGGCGGCGCGCCGGGGCCCGTGCTCGACATGCTGGATGCGATCGGCCGGCCTGAGGCGGCCGAGCCTTGGCTCGAGGCGGCCTTGGATCGAGGCGACCGCTTGATGGGCTTCGGCCATCGGATCTATCGCGTGCGCGATCCCCGCGCCGACGCGCTGAAAAGCGCCGTCCGGCGGCTGTCGCGTTCGGGCTCGGATCGCGACGGACGACTGGCTCTGGCCGAAAGCATCGAGATCGCCGCGCTCAACATCCTGGCGCGGCGCAAGCCGGACCGGCCCCTGAAGACGAATGTCGAATTCTATACCGCTTTGTTGCTCGAGGCGCTCGGCTTCCCGCGCGAGAGCTTTACGGCCGTCTTCGCCATGGGGCGCATCGGCGGCTGGATCGCGCATGCGCGTGAGCAGGCGTTGTCGGGCCGCCTCATTCGCCCGCAGTCGCGCTATATCGGGCCGCTTCCCGATAGAGCGGCGTGACAGAAGGAATCAGCCGCCGTAGCGGCTCGCGACATCCTTCGAAATCTTCGCGGCTTCATCGAGGAAGTGCGCGATGACGGCGTGGGCCGCTGGGGTACAAACGCGGTACGTCATCGCATAGCCTTGAAAACCGTGATTATAGGCGCCGGCGAGCCGCTCCTTGCGCGCGTCGGTCGTCGCCTCGATGGTGAGCAGCGCGCTCATTTTGGCATGGAACGCGTCGGCGTCGTGCGCGCCGCAAAGGCCGCGCAAATAAGCAAGCGATCCCATGATTTCGCTCAATCGCAGCAATTGCGGCTCATAGGGCGGGGGCGGCGGCTCGGCCGGGGGCTTGTCCTTGTCTTTGTCTTTATCCTGCGGCGGCGTCGCCGGCGCCGCCGTTTGCGCGAACGCCGTCGCGGCGCTCGCGATGATGATCACAGCCGCCAAGCCGAAAGCGCGCCATCGCGGCGTCACGACAGAGTCTCCATGACCTTGCAGGCGCTGGCCAGAATCGCGGCGAGACCTGGCGTTGTCGCCGCCTGAATGGGTTCTCTCGGATTCACCCAGAGTACGGAATCGGTCTCGTCGGAAAGTTGCGCGTCGCCCTCAAGCCAGCGTCCGACGAACGAAGCGATCACGTAATGCGCTCTCACGCCTTTTTCATCGCGAACGACGGATTCAACGTGATCGTTGAACGCAAGAACTTCCGCGCGCAGGCCGACTTCTTCCTGAAGTTCGCGCAGCGCCGCCTCCTGCAAGGTCTCGCCGATCTCGACGACGCCGCCCGGCAACGAATAAAGCCCGCGAAGCGGCGCTTTGGCGCGTCGGGCGATCAGCACTTGATCGCCTCGAAAGACGGCGAGTGAAACGGCGAGGATCGGACGCGTGGGATAAAGGCGATCATCCGTCATCGACGCTACACGTGCTGGCCGCCATTGATGTGGATCTCGGCGCCATGCACATAGCTCGATTGTTCCGAACAAAGAAAGTAGATCGCCTTGGCGACTTCTTCCGGCGAGCCGAGGCGGCGCATCGGAATTTGCGCGACGATTCGGTCCGTGCCCGGCGATAGGATCGCCGTGTCGATTTCGCCGGGCGATATGGCGTTGACGCGAACGCCTCTCGGTCCGAAATCCGAGGCCATTTCTCTGGTCAAAGCGGCGAGAGCCGCCTTGGAGGTCGAATAAGCGGCGCCCGCGAAAGGGTGCACGCGCGAGCCGGCGATGGAAGTGACGTTGACGATCGAGCCATGCGCTTTTGCGAGTTCGTCGGCGAGGGCCCGCGCCAGCATGATCGGGGCGAAGAAATTGACCTGGAAAACCGTGAGCCAATCCTCCAATTCGGTCTCGAAAAGGCCGAGCCGCGCGCCGCCCAAAGCTTTGGGCGAAATCGCGGCGTTATTAACCAATGCGTCCAGTCGCCCCTCTTCGAGGCGCTCCCTCACCTCGGCGATGGCGCGCCGCGTATCCTTGGGATCAGCAAGATCGATCTGCAAATGATCCTGCGGCCCAGCCATCCATGGGCATTCTTCGCCGGGGAAGGGGTGCCTCGAGCAGGTTATGACGCGCCAGCCCGCCGAGGAGAAACGCTTGACCGTCGCATGGCCGATCCCGCGCGATGCGCCAGTGAGCAACATCGTGCGCTGAGGGGCATTGGTGGCAGGTGTGTTCATTGCTCCGCTTCGGTTTCACAATGTGGCTGTTCAATAGCATATTTTGAAAAGCTTTATCACGCGCGGACAATGCTTTGCGCGGCCGCCGCCGATCGTCGGCGAACAGGCTCCAAATTTTAGACACAAATCCGCCGTCGGCCGCGGCCGCGGGAAGCGTCAGGTTCTAAAATCATTCGCGGGAAATACGCAGCACAGTTTCATTTTGAATCACGATAGATCACGCCCAATCGCGACAATGTGCGCCGCCCGCGTTGTTTTCATCCTTAAATAGTACTTTAGGCAGGCAACTGTCTCGTCGGCATAGCAAAAAAGCGCCGCAAATTGTTACGTTGAGGCGATGTGACGTTTCACACATTCGTGCGCCGGACGGCGTTGAAACTTTCGCGTTGGGTGACCAGTTGAAGGGCGAAGGCGCGGCAAAAGCGTCGGGGTTTTGCCTTAACGCATCAACCCGTCTTCAGGTACGATATGGAGATTACGATGAGAAGCATCTTGTTTATGTCGACGCTCGCCTCAGGGCTGGCTTTGAGCGCTGTGGCTTGGGCTGATTCGGCGCCGCCGCAGAGCTATCAGTCGCAGATCGAAGGCGCGACCAACCACGGCTCGCCGATCTACGGCCGGTATCCGATGTACGAAGGACGCGCCGCCGCTGACGAGCGCAGCTATGTGTATACGCCGCAGGGCGAATTCGCCCCTGCAGGCGCTCCTCCGGTGCAGTACGCGCCCGGCGGCGCCGGCGGATACACGACAATTCCGTGACGGTATTCCATGCGAGAGGCGCTTCGGCGCCTCTCGTCTGCTGTTAGGGATAGAGCCTCTGGCTCCGCCAGGGCGCGTCCGGCGTATCGCGCGTGAACTGAATTCTGTCGTGCAAACGAAACGGGCGATCGCGCCAAAATTCGAAAGCCAGCGGCGTCAGACGATAGCCGCGCCAATAAGGCGGGCGGGGTATGTCGCCCACTGCGTATTTTGCTGCGTAAATGGCGATCGCCTTTTCAAAGGCGAAGCGACTTTCCAACGGCCGTGATTGCTGGCTCGCCCAGGCCCCGATTCGGCTGTCGCGCGCCCGGGTTCGAAAATAGGCGTCGGCCGCGGCGGCGCTCACCGCAGAAATCAATCCGCGCACCCTGATCTGACGACGCAGGGACTTCCAGTGAAACAGAGCGGCGGCCTTTGGCGTCGCGGCCATTTCCCGTCCCTTGGCGCTCTCCTCGTTCGTATAGAAAACGAGCCCGCTCTCGTCGAAATCCTTGAGCAGGACCATGCGGGCATTCGGCAGACCGTCCGCATCGACCGTCGCCAGGGACATGGCCTCGGGATCGTTCGGCTCGTTGTTCCGGGCCTCTTCGAACCAGTGCTTGAACAATCCCACGGGATCGACGGCCTGCGTGAAGTCACCAGACGTTAACTCATTCAAGGTGAAATCTCCGCATTCATTCGTGCAATTGAAGCGCGCCGCTGGAGGACGTTCGGGACAATATGGTCCATTTTACCTACAGAAACGAGCAGGACGAACGTTCAAAGGGTGGCAATTCCTGGATACGTGTCTTGGCGGCGAGTTTTTTCGCCGCCGGCCTCGCGGGCTGCTCGATGTCATTTCCGCTTCCCTCGCTTTTGAGCGGCGACAGGACCGGCTCGACCAAGGAGAGGCCCGTCCCTTTCGCCGACACGCTCGATCAGACGGATTGGCGCGTCGCCGAACCAAGTCTTGCCGAGGCGTTGAAGGCGGACGCGCGTGCAGAGCCGAAGCGCTGGGCCAATCCCGCTTCCGGCCGCGGCGGCGCTTTTCAACCGGTCGCAGGGGCCTTCAAACGCGATGGCCAGACCTGCCGCGCGTTTCTCGCCCGCATCGACGCGGGCGACCATACGAAAACATTGCAAGGAATCGGTTGCCTCATGGCGGGCGACGCAGTCTTCGTCGAGGAGGCGCAGCCCTGGAAGGCGCTGTAAAACAGGCGCGCTTAGCGCAAAGCGCCTCTTGCGCCCGGCCAAGCCATCGCCCAAATGATGGGTGAGACAAGGGTGGCCGCGCCTTAAGGGCGGTCGCCGAAAGCTGGGCTCATGATGCGTGATCCATATGAGGTTCTCGGGCTTGCCAAGACCGCGAGCGCGAGTGAGATCAAGTCGGCCTATCGGCGGCTTGCGAAAAAATATCATCCCGACCAGAGTAAAGAGGCTAAGGCCAAGGAGCGCTTCGCCGAAATCAACTCGGCTTATGAAATCGTTGGCGACGAAAAGAAGCGCGGCGAATTCGACCGAGGCGAGATCGATGCAGAGGGCAAGCCGCGTCATCCGGGCTTTGAAGGCTTCGCCCGTGCGCGCCGCGGCCGCGCCACCCAAGGCGCCGGGCCGGATTTTTCACATTTCAGTTTCGATTTTGGCGGCGAAACGCCGCGCGGCGGCGCAGGGGTCGATCCGGACTTCTTATCGGAGCTTTTCGGCGTTGGCGGCGGCGCCGGCGTGAGAGCGCGTGGTCCGCTAAAGGGCGAAGACGTCGCGGCTGTCGCTACCGTGCCGCTTGGGCTGGCCGCGACTGGCGGCTCAGCGCGCGTGACCCTGCCAACCGGCAAGACTCTGGATATCGCCATCCCAGTCGGCGTTGAGGATGGGAAGCAGATAAGGCTTCGCGGCCAGGGCCAGCCTGGCGCGCGTGGCGCTCCTGCTGGCGATGCTTTGGTGACCATCCACTACGCGCCTCATCCGTTCTTCAAGGTTGAAGGACGCGATCTCCGCTTGGAGCTTCCGGTCACGCTCTATGAGGCCGTGTTGGGCGCCAAAGTGCGCGCCCCAACTCTCAGCGGTGAAGTCGAGATCGCCATTCCGCGAGGCGCCAGCAGCGGTCGCGTGCTGCGTTTGCGCGGCAAGGGGCTTCCGATCGCCGGCGACGCCGGCCACGGAGATTTGCTGGCCACCCTGCGCATAGTCTTGCCAGGCGGCGCCGACGAAGATTTGGACGCCTTGATGCAGCGTTGGCGGGACGAAAAACCGTATAATCCCCGCTCAACGATGAGCTGAGCTGGCGATCACCACCGATCAATAAAAAATCCCGGCCGAAACATCCGCCGGGATTTAATTGCTTCGCTCACGAAGCCGCCCGCGAACGGGCGTCTATGATCATTTCTTCGGCTTAGCCATGTGATGCATCATGTGATGATGCATGTGGCGCATCATGTGATGCATGGGATGGCCGTGATGATGATGGTGGCGATGGTGATGGTGCCAATGGCGGTGATGGTGATGATGACCATGCATCACTTTGCCATGCGCGAAAGCGGCCGGCGACATAGCGAGACCGATCGCCACCGCAGCCGCGGCGATAACTAGCTTCTTCATTTCGTAGAATTCCCCATTTATCCTCAAAATCGAGGATAGAGGCGGAAATTGCCGGAATGAACCTGAATCTAGCATGAATAGTCGATTAACCCTTTCTTTGAGGAAGGGGCCGTCTCATCTCGCAACTGTCTTCGACGGCAGCGCATCAAGATCAAGAACAACGAAATCAGATATTTGAACTATTCGGCCTTTGCCGAGGACGTAGTCAGGCGTTGAAGCGCGGAGAGCGCGTCGTCATCGATATTCGCCACGATCACTTCATCGACCGGACCGAAGCCAGTGAGGGCAAGGGCTTTAAGATCACCGCTCGATTGGACAGGGATCCGCGAATCCACAGCGGGTTCTCCTCGCTCCATGATCAGGCTGACACGTCGCCCGGCCGAATTTTGGTAGAGCGCGAAAACGGCTGGCCCTTGCGCCCCTGCGATGACTCGCCCCCCGACCAGGGTGAAGCCGCCGGGGACGAAGTCCGGGATCGGCGTAACGAAGTCGACCTGCGTGCGTAGCCATCGTTCGAGGACGGCGGGCTCGGCCGTGGCCAGGTCGAGCGGCCGCGTTGCAAAAGTCCGGTACGTCGAGAAAGCCGAAGCGGTCAGAAGCGCCATGCGATCGACGGGGGCGGGAACGACGCTTGCCGCCCAAGCCAAAAATCCGAAGGCGATAAAGGCCAGGCCGCGTCCGACACGCCGCCGAAAAGACGGCGATGGACTCGAACCCTCCGCGGACTTGTTCACTGCTACGCGTCGAGGGGATCTCGTCTTAAAGTCGCGGGTTTCGCGCGGCTCGACTTGAAGTCTTGCGACAGGGACCGCTGCGGCGACTTCCAAACGATCGAGCGGGTGTTGCGGCTTGTTGCGCGGCGCTCGGCTTCGCCAAGTCTCGTCGAAAATTCGGCGAATCGCCTCGTTCTGCCGACGCCATTGCTCGACGCGAGCGGCGAGATCGGGATCGTTCGACAGCCGTTGCTCGAATTCGCCTCGTTCGTTCGCCTCGAGGCATTCGTCCACATAGCCGAGCGCTTGCGCTAGGGAGCGGTCCGTGGCGCTCACTTGATCAGCCTGAGATGCCCGACGCCTTTTTTGCGTCTGGACGTATCCAACCGGCCGGCGGCGGCTCGCGACAAGGCCGCGCGGGCGCGAGTCAGTCGGTCGATCAGTGCAGCGAACGATATTTCGAGCACCGCCGCAGCCTCGGCATGCGACAGTCGCTCCAAAACCACGAGCAACAGCGCCTCGCGCTGTTCGAGGGGCATGGCGCAAACCACGCGTTCGATCTGCCCGCCATCGCGGCCATATGCGCCGTCGGCGAACTAGTCATCGAGGCTTTGCATACGGACATGACGCCGATGAAGATGAATGAACAACGCGAGAAGCTGTAAGCGGCGACCGAGTCCGACCGGCCCTTCGCCGTTCTGCACCGCCAGCACGGCTCTATTGATCAGCGAATCAGCAAGAAGGGCGGTGGCGGCAGGATCACGATTTGATCGGGCGTCCGGCGTCAACGCATAGGCGAAGCGTTCCAGCGCCTTAGCCTCCTCCCGCCATTCGGCTATCGAGCCCAGGACGGACATGCCGCCTTCCAACGCGAAATTATCCTTAACAAATCCTAATCCGACCCGAGACCGGCTCCAAGCCGCTATGTGAATTTTCTAACATTTTTTGTGAGGGGGCTGCGGACGCCGGAAGCGCCGCAGCCCTTCCCACCGGCCGATACCGGCGATAAGGATGGCTGCCAGGGGCGTTGATCCGCCGGATCGAGGACACTGAATGAATTTGGCGAGGTTTCCGATGATACAGAGCGAGACGGCGGCGGAATTGTCGGGCGCCGCCCCGCTGAAGGGGATGCGCGGCTTGATTATGGGCGTCGCCAACAGCCGCTCGATTGCCTACGGCATCGCCAAGGCGGCGAAGGCGGCGGGCGCCGAGCTCGCGATGACGTTCCAGGGCGAAGCTTTGGAGAAGCGCGTCAGACCCCTCGCGCAGGAATTGGGCGCCGAAGTGGTCGGTCATTGCGACGTCACCGACGCCTCGTCCATGGACGCGGTTTTCGCCGCCACGGAAAAACTATGGGGCGGCCTCGACTTCGTCGTTCATTGCATCGCCTTTTCGGACAAGGACCAATTGACCGGCCGTTATGTCGATACGACCGAGGAGAATTTCTCCAAGTCGCTGCTGATCTCTTGTTATTCCTTCACGGCCATCGCGCAGCGCGCCGAGAAGCTGATGACCAATGGCGGGGCGATGCTCACCCTGACGTACTATGGCGCGGAAAAGTGGATGCCGCATTACAACGTGATGGGCATCGCCAAAGCCGCGCTCGAGGCGAGCGTGCGTTATCTCGCCGCCGATCTCGGCGAGAAGGCGATCCGGGTGAACGCCATTTCGGCGGGTCCGATCAAGACCCTCGCCGCATCCGGCATCGGCGACTTTCGTTACATCTTGAAGTGGAACGAATATAACGCGCCGCTTCGCCGCACCGTGACGATCGAGGAGGTCGGCCAGAGCGCCGTCTATCTATTGTCGCCGATGTCGCGCGGCGTCACCGGCGAAATTCTGCATGTCGACGCCGGCTATCATGTCGTTGGCATGAAAAACCCCGGCGCACCGGATATTTCCGTTATCAAGGACTGACTTCAGCCGCGGCTTTTATTCGCGCCGCCCCCGCGGGGCGTCTGAGCAAGTAGGCCAGGGCGAAAGCCGCGAGCACGAGATGCGCTCCGGCGTTCTGAGCATAGAGCGCGCCCGGCCCGAAAGCGCGCATCAGAACCGCGGCAAGCGCCGGTCCGGCGATCGCGCCGATACAATAGACGAAGAGCAGGCCGGAAGAGATCAGCACGACCTCATCCGCGGTCGCATGATCGTTGGCGTGCGAGGCCGTGAGCGTATAGAGCGTAAACGTCAGCAGTCCGCCGACGAAGCCGAGTACGACGAGCGTCGCCTCGCCGCCCGGCGCCATGGCGAGGACGATTTCCACAAGAGCGCCGATCGTGGCCATCGCGACCATCGCCTTACGGCGATCGCGCCCGTCGGTGAGGCGGCCGGCCGGATAAACGCCAAGCGCCGAGCCGAGCGACACCGCCATGGTGAACCACGGCGCGGTCTCCGGCGAAAAGCCGACGCCAAGCGCATAGATTGGCGCTAAAGAACCATGAGCGCCGTTCGCCGCGCCAACGAGAAAGGCGGCGAGGACGCCGACCGGCGATAGGCGCGCCAGCCAGCGCAGGCTGACCCGTGCGCTCCTCGGCCGGACTGCCGGCGGTTCGCCTTTGCTGAGCCATAAGGGCGAAGCGGCCAGCGCGAAAAGAGCGGCGGGGATGGCGAAGGCGCTGAAAGACGACGCAGCCTCGAAGGTTAGTACATATTGCCCGGCCAGGGACGCGCCGAAATTGACGATCTGGTAAAAGCCGTAGAGCGCGCCGCGATTGGCGTTCGTCGCCGTTGCGTTGATCCAGCCTTCGATCACCGCATAGAGGCCGGCGAAGGCGAAGCCCATCGCCGCGCGAAGCAAGAGCCACGCCCAGGGCGCGACCAGCCCCGGCATCGCCAAGACGATAGCGCCTGAAACCAGCGAGAAGCCCGCGAAGGCGCCGATGGGCCCGGCGCGCCGAATGATGAAGGGCGCTGCGAAGGCGCCGGCGAGCATACCGCCAAAATAGAAGGAGCCGAGAAGGCCGATCGCGATCTCAGGAAAGCCCTCGATCTTGGCCCGCAAAGGCGTGACGAGATTGACGACGCCGAGGCCTGCGATCAGCAGAAAGACGCCTGTCAGAAGAGCGGAAACTTGACGATAGGGCTGCAAGGGAAAGGACGGGAATCAAGCGGTAAGACATTGTATCGGACAAGAGGTTAACGAGGTAGAGCGCGGCAGGCTGGCTGGGCTGCGTCAGGCGCGGCCACTCGAATAGCTACCCGCGTATTATGCGTCAGGCTTCAAAAAGCCATTCGCGACGCATTCGCCTTCGCCCGGCGTTTTTCGAAGCGGGCGTTCATCAATTCTTCGCTCTCTCTCGTACCATCATGCCAGGTCCCGAACAGCTTATCCAAAGGGATGAGGCCGTCGCCGTAGTTCACTTCAAAATACTTATGGTGGAGGTAATGCGCATAGGCGTGGCTGTCGAAAGCGGTGGCTTCGCCGAGCTCGATCTTGTCGAAGCCGATATGGCCGACGACGGCGCCAAAGCCGGAATAGTGGAGCTGATAGATCGCCAGAAGCGGGTTAGAAGGAATGATCACATGCAGCAGCGCCGAGGAGAAGTACAAGAGCTGTTCGATCGGATGCATCGAGAGCGACGACCAGGGCGACGGATTGACCGAATTATGGTGAACCGAGTGCACCCAGCGATAAAGCGGCGGCCAGTGGATCAGGCGATGGATCAGGAAGAAATGCGTCTCGTGATACATCGGCGCGAGCAGCGCCAGAACGAAAAGATAGATCGGATGATCGGCGAAGCTCAGCCAATGACCGATCCCATTGGCGTAGCTCCAGAGCAGCCCGATTTCGAACGCCGTCCA
>JASLHV010000254.1 GCA_030153205.1 Roseiarcus sp.
TTCGGCCTGCGCGGCCACACTTCCATGCCGATGCTCGGCATTGACGCGGGTCTTGATGCGGCGCTTGCGCTGTCCGCCAAGAAGACGGGCAAACCGGTCGTTATCGCCGATGTTTGGGACAATCCGGGCGGAGGAGTCGCCGGCGACGGCACTTTGATCCTCCGCCGAATACTTGAGCGTGGCGTCGACAATGTCGCGGTCGCGACGATTTGGGATCCGATTGCGGTCTCGTTCTGCCTAGCCGCAGGCGACGGCGCCAAGATTCAGCTTCGTTTTGGCGGCAAGGCGGGCCCCGATGGCGGCGCGCCGATCGATGCGGAAGTCACCGTGATCAAAGCGACGGCGGAATCCTGGCAAAGCTTTGGCGCAAGCCGGGTGACATTGGGACCAGCCGCATTGGTGCGGCTCGAAGGCGCGGCGATCGAGGTGATCCTCAACACCAACCGTACTCAGACTTTCGAACCCGACATATTTTCCAATCTCGGTCTCGATCCGACCGCAAAATCAATCCTGCTCGTCAAATCCACCAACCATTTCTACGCCGGCTTTGCGCCGATCGCCGAGGACATCATCTATATCGACGCTGGCGCGCCCTACCCTTCGCATCCGCGTGAAACGAATTACAAAAAACTGGCGCGCGAAATCTGGCCACGCGTTGAGGATCCTCACGATTTGTGACTTCGATCGATCGTCGCCAAAACGATCGTTCTCGGCCTTAATCAGGCCTTAACCGCATTGCTCCAATCTTAGGCGTCTTGATCGCGAATGCGCGGTTTGAAAAACCGCGTTCGTACTGCGTAACGACTAGGAGTAAGGCGTCGATGAGCAGCGTTCCTGCCGACAGGAATCAGGGGATGGCCCCTCCTCCGGCTTCCCAAGCACCTTCCAATCCCGTCACGATCGAGCAGCGCGCTGGCGCGAGCCGACTTCTTTCCCGCCTCTATCGCGACGTTGGCATGGCGGCCGTCGCCGCGGAATTGCGATTGCCCGTTCGTACGATGGATCGAGAGAGCGCCGCTTCGGTCGAACGCGGCGCCGCTTTGCTCATCGCGCAACGAAACGAACTTGCGGCCTGAGGGTTCGCAAACTATACGGGGCGTACGGGGGCGCCGACGAGGATCGGTCGCGTATGGTTATAGTTAATCGGCGGCGGTTTCTTCAAGGCGCCGCCGGCATGGTGAGCGGCGTTGCTGGGCTTGGCGTCTATTCGACTGTGGTCGAAGCAGGGATTCGCCTCGAACTCACGCCCTATACGATTTCCCCACCGTCCTGGCCCGACGACATCACGCTCAAAATCGCGGTCATCGCCGACATTCATGCTTGCGAGCCCTGGATGTCAGCCGAACGCGTAGCGTCGATCGTCGATCTCGCCAATGCGCAGAAGCCTGACTTGACGGTTCTGCTTGGCGACTTCGTCGGCAACCATCGCTTCGTGACGGGTTATGTCGCGCCGGGCGCCTGGGCGGCGGAATTGGCGCGCCTCGAGGCGCCGCTCGGCGTCTATTCCGTACTCGGCAATCACGATTGGTGGACCGCCGCGATTCCAAGCGATCCGCCGGATGGCAGCCGAAGCGTTCGCAAGGCTCTGGCGGAAGCCGGCATTCCGGTGCTGGAGAATCGGGCTTTGCGTCTTTGGCAAAACGGCAGGCCGTTTTGGCTCGTCGGCCTCGGCGACCAGCTCGCGCTGCGGCCCGGCCGATTCGAGGCTCGCGGCGTCGACGATCTTGCTGGATCGCTCCGCGAAATCAGAGACGATGCGCCGGCGATTCTCCTCGCGCATGAGCCTTATATTTTCCCGCGCGTACCGGATCGAATCGCGCTCACTCTCTGCGGCCACACGCACGGCGGGCAAGTCTATATTCCGTTCGTCGGCGCGCCCTTCACTTCGAAAGTGCATGGAAAATACGTGTACGGCAGCTACAGCGAAGGACCGCGCGAGCTGGTGGTCTCGGGCGGGCTCGGCGAGTCCGCCGCGCCGGTGCGGTTTTTGAGACCGCCGGAGGTGGTGGTCGTCACGGTTACCGGCGGTCTGCGTCCAAGCGTTTGAGCTGCCGGTTAGGCTCCCTCGGCCGTGAGCTCCAGTTCGATATTGCCGCGGGTCGCATGCGAGTAAGGGCAAATCTTCTCGTGCGCTTCGTTCGCGAACGCCTGCAATTCCGCCGTCGGCAAGTTGTGATCCACCACATGCAGCTTCACCGCGAGGCCGAAACCGCCTGCTTCGCGCGGGCCGATTGAGACCGCACAGGTGACGGTCGCCTTGCTCGCGTCCTTTTTGTGGGTCTTCGCGATATAGTCGAGCGCGCCGCCGAAGCAGGCCGCATAACCCGCCGCGAACAAATGCTCCGGCGTCGCTGTGCCTGGCTTGCCCGGACCGCCCATTTCCTTGGGCACCGACAAGTCGACGCTGACGATCCCGTCAGCCGTCGCGCTGTGGCCGTTGCGCCCGCCGGTGTTGCTGGCGTTGATGGTGACGAGCGGTTTGATCGGAGAAATCATGTCTGCTCCTTGGGCTGTTGCGTTCGACCTTGGAAGGCGAAGCGAACACTAAGGCCTGGAGCCAAATGCGCCAAGGGCGCCGGGTAGCGACAAAACACTGCGCCGCCGCAAGCAGCGACGCAGTCAAATCTTCTCGAGAACTTACTTGACGACGATCTTCGTCCCGACGTGGACTCGGCTGTAGAGGTCGATCACGTCGAGATCGCGCATGCGGATGCAGCCCGAAGACACGCTGCGGCCGATCTCATCCGGCTCGTTGGTGCCGTGGATGCGGTAAAGCGTGTCGTGATCGCCTTGATAGACATAGAGCGCGCGAGCGCTGAGCGGATTGTCGTAGGCGCCGGCCAGCGGACCGTGCTGACGGTAGACCTGGAATTCGGGCCAGCGCTCCATGATCGAATTGGTTGGCATCCACGTCGGCCACTCGACCATCCGGCCAACCCGCGCCACTCCCGTCCATCCATAGGCCTCGGCGCCCGTCGCGACGGGATATTGAATCGCCTTGCCGTCTCTCATAGTGAAGTAGAGCTTCTTTGCGCCCGTATCGACGACGATCGTTCCGGGCGGTTCGCCTGTCGGATCACTGACGAGATAGCGTTGATAAGGAATCTGGGATTCCATCGCCGGCGCCAGCGCCATCATTTCCTTGTCGCGCTCGCTCAGCTTCGGATCGGGGATGGTCGCGAACGTCGAAACGCTTTGGCACCCCCCTAATGCGACGCCAATCGCCAACGCCGCGCAAATAGCTAGAGACTTCATGGCTTCCCGCTTTGCCCCATTTTAAATTTTGCCCACCATAAGTCCGGTCCGGTTAACCGAACCTTCCCAAAGGCGACGCCCCGCCATCGGCGCGTCTCACATCCGCCAAAATGGCCGAAAAGGTAACTCGGAATTCTCCCAGCGGTTCCGTTTTACCAGTGTCCATTATGGCAAAAATAGCGATGCGTTGGTAGACAGTTCGGCGTTATCAGGGAAGACCAGTCTCAAAAATTGCCGGGACTGCGTCCTCCAGGACACAATCTCGTTTACGGTCTGCCGACGGACGCCGCGGACGACCTACTATTAACGCTTAAGTCGTCCGCCTTGCGACTAATCGTAAAGCGCAGGATAATATTGAAAGGATTTGCCTGAGATCTCTCAACCGGGACCGAGATGACGCTTCGTCTGTCAATCGAAAATTTGGATCGATTGCCGGACGGCGGACCGGTGCGCATTCAAGTTCGCGGCCGCGGATTGGATATTGGACGCGATCAGCATCTCGATTGGACCCTGCCCGATCCCAGCCGCCTTGTTTCAGGCAAGCATTGCGAAATCCGCTTTCGCGACGGCGGCTATTGGCTGCACGACGACTCGACTAACGGCACGTTCATCAACGGCGCCCAGTTTCGTCCGAACGCGCCTCATATGCTGCGTAACGGCGACCGTCTCGCCATTGGGCAATATATCGTCGCCGTCGAGGTCGAAGGACAGGCCGGAGTCGGCGCCGGAGGGCAAGCGCCGGCTTCGGCGCAAGCCAATTTTGACCGTGATCCCTGGAGCGCCGGCGAGGGCGTCGCGGCGCCGGACGACCGGCGCGCCTATATGCCCGAATCGCCCCGTCCGAACTTCCCCGATTTTCTCGACTTTGCCTCAGGCATACCGGCCTCACCGCCGCCTCTAAGCGGCGGCGTCTTCGATGCGCCCGCGAGCGACCATGCGGCGCCCCCGATCGCTCCTGAAGACGACTGGCTGCGCGGCAAGACGCCGCCACCGGTCGCGGAGCCCTTCGCCCCGCCACCGCCGCGACCCAGACGGCGAGCGACTCAACCTGAAGCGGCGCCGGAGACCGAGGAAGCCGCGATCCCTACGCCAATGCCCACACCAGTGGCCGCGGCCCCCGCCCCGCCGCCGCTGCGCGAGCCTTCCGACTCCTCGTCGTCGAAGGAGCTGCTCCTTCGTATTGCGCGGGCCGCCGGCATCGCCGAGGGGGCTTTCGCCAATCGCAGCCCGCAACAGGCCGCCGACGATATTGGCGCAGTCCTTCGTCTGGTGGCGCATAACCTGGCGCTCATGCTGTCGTCGCGCTCCGAGACCAAGGGCGCGATGCGCAGCGCCAATCGGACCATGATCAGGGCGCTCGAGAACAATCCGCTGAAATTCACGGCCTCGCCCGAGGAAGCCTTGACGATCATGTTCGGGCCGCCGACGCGAAATTATCTCGACGCCCAAACCGCCATTGAGCGCAGTTTCAACGATCTCAAGGCGCACCAAATCCAAACGTTCAGCGCGATGCAGGCGGCGCTGGAGGCCCTGTTCGAGGACCTCGCGCCGGAGAAGATCGACCGCTCCGTCGAGGCCGAGAAAGGCCTCAGCGGGCTGGTGGGGTCCCGTAAAGCGAAATTATGGGATGTCTATGCGGAGCGTTGGCGCGCCAAGGCGAAGCGGAGCGACGGTCGTCTCACTGAGGCGTTCATGGCTCTCTTTGCCGAGAACTACGACCGAATGCAAAACTAAGAGTCCGTGAAGCCATTCGCCTTTTCGAAGGCGCGAAACACGCTTCCAACGGTCCGTATGTCATCTGGGGAAACTGGGGAATTCCGACCATGTCGTGGTACGCTAAGGTTAACTGGTCGGAAGGGTTGTTTCTGCGGCCGCATCATTTGCAGCAGGCGGACCGCTATATCGAAAATCTCGTCGAAAGCCGCGCCCAACATGTGACGCCCTATCCCTGGGGCTTTGCTCACATCGAGGTTGATCGCGATCTTGCGCAGCAGAGCAAGTTCGCCTTGCGACGCGGCGCCGGCGTCATGCCGGACGGAACCGTGTTCGATTTTCCGACGGACAGCCCGGCGCCGGCTCCGATCGAAGCGCCCGAAACGGCGGCCGGACAACTCGTCTGGCTCGCCATGCCGGCGAAAGCGAATAATTCGCGCGAGGTCGCCCAAGACGGCGCGGACGCTGCGGCGCGCTTTTATTCCGGCTCGGAGACCGTGATCGATTCGACGTCGCATTTGCGCATCGAAGAAGAGATCGACGTCGCCTATCCACGGCTTGCGTACGAAATCCGTAAGACCGCCAAGCCAGGCTATGTCGGCCTGCCGATCGCGCGTATCGTCGAAGTGCATGACCGGACGATCGTGTTCGACGAAAAGTTCGCGCCGCCGCTGCTGGTCTGCGCCGCCCATCCCACGGTCGATGGATGGCTTGATCGGGTGATCGGCTGGATCGGCAACAAGCTCGACGAATTGGCGCGCTACGCCAGCGACGCCACCGCCGGCGGCGGCCTGCAAAGCGCCGACTATCTGATGCTGCAAATGCTCAATCGCGAAATTCCGGTGCTCAAACATTTCCGGCTCTCGCGTTACGTGCATCCCGAGCGGCTGTACGAGGAGTTCTTGCGGATAGCCGGCGAGCTCGCCACTTTCGCGACGAGCGAACGTCGGGCGCGGGAGTACAATGCCTATAATCACGACGATCTCGAGCTGACTTTCGCGCCGGTCCTGCGCGACATCCAGGACTTCCTGAGCGCCCGGCTCGATCGGCGCGCCATACGGCTCGAACTTATCGAACGCGCGCAAAACGCCTATATCTCGACGATCAAAGACCGTACTTTGTTCCGCAATGCGACTTTGGTGCTCGAAGTTTCGGCGCGCCGGCCGCTTGTCGAAATCCAGCAGCAACTGCCGCATTTCCTCAAGGTCGGTCCGAACACCAAGATGAACGAAATCGTTCACGCCCATTTGCCCGGCATCAATCTCGTTCATCTGCCGACGCCGCCGCCGCAAATCCGCACGATATCGGATCACGTCTACTTCTATTTCGATCGGACCTCGCCGCTCTGGCCTGAGTTCAGCGTCGCAAGCGCGATCGGCATGCATTTCGCCGGCGACTGGCCCGAACTCCAGATGGAGCTGTGGGCGATTAGAGAAGACCGGCGATGAGCGACACCGACGATCCCTTTGGTCGTCGCGACCGGACGATCATAAGGCCCAATCCCGGCGGGCGGCGACCCGGCGCGAGCCCGACAAGCACGCCGCCGGTCAGTACGCCCAATCCGCCGGTTTCCTATCCGCCGCCGCAGCAACCGGCCTATCCGCCGCAGCAGCCCTATCAGCCGCCGCAGCAGCCGCCGCAATATCCGCCTTCCGCCTATCCGCCGCCGCCAACCGGCCAGCCCAATTGGGACGGCTGGTCGACCACGCCAACGCCGCAGCCGGCCAATCCTTATTTGCAGCCTCTGCGCGGCCCGGAGCCGATCGTCCCGCCGCCGGCCTCGCCCCATATCCCAATCGACATTGTCTCGGTCGCCGCCAATCCGCTCATGCGCGCGGCGTCCTCTCTCCTTTTGCTGCTGGGACGCCTGCGCGCTTCGCTTTCGCGCGCCGGCTCCGGGCAATTGATGGATCAAGTCGCTCAAGCGATCACGCAATTCGAGGTCGACGCGCGAAACGCCGGGGTCGCCACCGAGCAGATCAATTCCGCGAAATACGCGCTTGCCGCCACGGCCGACGATATCGTCCAAAATTTGCCGACAGACGATCGGCACCTTTGGACCAAATACAGCATGTTGGTGCGCTTCTTTAGCGAGCGCACCGGCGGCGTGCGGTTTTTCCAAGAGCTCGATCGCGCCAAGCAGAACCCGGCCCTCAATCTCGGGCTTCTCGAGGTCATGCACGCCTGTCTGTGTCTCGGTTTCGAAGGCGTCTATCGTACTTCGGCGGGTGGCGTGGGCACGCTGCAAGGCATCCGCCGCGACATCTACGAAACGATACGGCGCGTACAAGAAAAGACGATCGAAGACCTTTCGCCTCATTGGCGCGGCCTGACCATCGCACTCGCCGCCAATCGCTTCCGCGTTCCGGTCTGGTCCGTCGCAGCCCTCGCCTGCGTCATTCTGCTCGGCGTCTATCTGCTGCTGCGCAACCTTCTTGCCGACCAGGCCGGCGCGCTCGCGATGAAAATGGCGGCGCTCCAGCCAGATACGGAGATCAACATCGCCCGCGCGGCGCCGGTGAAGCCGCCGCCTGACCCGCCGGCGCGAACCTCGACCCAACTCGAGCGTATCCGGGCGGCGCTCGCCAACGAGATCATGGCGGGCAAATTGTCGGCCGATCAGACGACGACGACGATCTTCATCCGTATCGGCAATCTCGTCCTCTTCCCGTCCGGCGAGGCGAAGGTCAACGCCTCCTTTGCGCCGATCGCCGCGAAGATCGCTCAGACCTTGGAGAGAGAACCCGGCGGCATTCGCATCGAAGGTTTTTCCGACACAGATCCGATCAAGACAGTCGCCTTCCCCTCGAACTTTGAACTTTCTGAAGCGCGGGCGAAATCAGTCGCGGCGATCTTGCGGCCGGAATTGTCCAAGCCAGACCGTATCGCTGTAGCGGGGAAAGGTCCGGACAGCCCGATCGCGCCCAACGATACCGCGGAAAACAAATCCAAGAACCGGCGGGTGGAAATTTCCATCCCCCGCGCCGACTGACGCCGACATGAACATGCGCTGGAATTTATCGCCCCTATGAACGCCATGGCCTGGATATGGATCGCTCTGACGATCATCGCGGCGCTGGTCTTTTCCGCGCTGGTATGGTTCGCCGGTCCGATCATTTTTATCGGCGATACGCAACCCTTCGAGAGCGCGTGGCTGCGTCTCCTGATCGTCTTTTTGATCCTCGCCGTCACAGCGGCGGCGATCGCGTACCGGATCATCAAGCGCCGCCGCGCCGCCAAGGCGTTGGAAGAGGCGATGGTCGCGCCGGCCGCCGAAGAAACCGATGCGCCGGTTCTCGCTGAGAAAATGCAGGATGCGCTGGCGACGCTGAAGCAAAGCAGCAAGTCCAGCGCGAGCTACCTCTACGACCTGCCGTGGTACCTGATCATCGGGCCGCCGGGCGCCGGCAAAACCACGGCGCTGATCAATTCGGGCTTGAGATTTCCGCTCGCCGGCGATAGCGCGGCGCGCGCCATACAGGGCGTTGGCGGCACGCGCTATTGCGACTGGTGGTTCACCGACGAAGCGGTGCTGATCGACACCGCCGGACGCTACACGACGCAGGATTCCGACGCCAAAGCCGATCGCAAAAGCTGGCTCTCCTTCTTGGATTTGCTGCGCAAGAACCGTCCGCGCCAACCGATCAACGGCGTGCTGGTCGCGATCAGTATCGACGACATCGTCAAGCTCTCACCGGCCGAAGTGACTGCGCATGCCGATGCGATCCGCAAGCGACTCGCGGAATTGCACGACGAGCTGAAAATCAATTTTCCCGTCTACGCCATCTTCACCAAAATGGACCTTGTGGTCGGATTTACTCAATATTTCGCCGACCTCGACGAGACGAAAAGACGCGCGGTCTGGGGCGCGACATTCCAGACGAACGATAGAAAGGCCAATCAGATCGCCGCCGTCCCGACGGAGATCGATCTTCTCGCGCAACGGCTGATCGAGCGCATGCCCGAGCGTTTGCAGGAGGAGCCCGATCTGCGCGCCCGCGCTATTCTGTTTGGCCTGCCGGCCCAAATCAGCGCGTTGAAGCGGCCGATCACCGATTTCCTGAACCGTATTTTCGAGCCGACGCGCTATCAGACCAATGTCACGCTGCGCGGCTTCTATTTCACGTCCGGCACCCAGGAAGGCACGCCATTCGACGCCGTGATCGGCGCGCTGCAAAAGAGCTATGGCGTCGACAGCTTCGGCGCGCCGGCCTTTTCAGGCGCCGGCAAGAGTTTCTTCCTCCACGATCTCCTCACCAAAGTCGTGTTTGGCGAAGCCGGCTGGGTTTCGACCAATATGGCGGCGGTGCGCCGCTCTTTCGTCATCCGGGCGACGACCTTTTCGCTCATCACAGTCGCAACGCTTATCATTCTCTACGCTTGGTACGTCAGCTATTCGCGCAA
>JASLHV010000396.1 GCA_030153205.1 Roseiarcus sp.
GCCGAGTATCAATAAGCCCCGCAGCCGCCTCACGCCTGAACCCCACGCTTGCCGCGCTGAACTTCTATAGAACTATCATTTGTCTGCAGAAGCGTTCAATGAGTGGCCTGCTTTCGCCTCGCTTGTTTTGACCTTTTCCCCATCCGTGATCTGGCTGCTCACGTTGAGCGCGACCTTATCGCCAACCTTCACGCCCTCCGCAATCTGAACAACGGCGCCGTCGTCGCCGCCAATCGTCACATCGCGAAAGCGGATCGCGCCGTCGCTATCGACCACGGCCACCTGCGGCCCTTTCGCCCGGAACATCATCGCGGCGGCCGGGACCTCGGCAGCGCCGCCGCTCTTCAATTGAAAAGCGACTTGGACATACATGCCGGGCACAAGCGCTTGTTCGCTGTTTCGAATATCGACTTCAACCCGCAATGTGCGCGCCTGATCATTAATCGCCATCGCCGACCTGGCGACGGTTCCTTCGAATTGCCGCGCCCCGGGCCCGATCGTACCGATCGTCGCCGCGACGCCGGGTTTCAAAAGCTGCGCAGCGGCGGTCTGCGGAACATCGACGAAAACGCGGATCGGATCATCTTTTGAGATACGATAGAGCGCGGTCGTTCCCGTATTGCTGCCGGCTGTCACCAAATTGCCGATATCGATGTTGCGTTGCGTGATCGTTCCGGCAAACGGCGCTTTGACCTGTTTGAACTCGGTCAACGCGGTGAATCGATCGATGTCGGCCTCGTCGGTCTGCGTTTGCGCCTTGGCGGCGGCGAGTTGCGCCCCCGCCGCGTCATTGGCCGCCTTTTTTGATTCCTGCTCCTGCCGTGACACGGAGCCCGCGGGGGAATCGCGCCAGCGCTCATAGGTGGTCTTGGCGAAATCAGCGTCGGCCTGCCTCACGGCGACCTGCGCCTGCGAGGCCGCGAGCTTGGCCTTTGCGGCGGCGAGATCGGCGTCGAGGTCGGGCGTTTCGATCGTCGCGAGAACTTGACCTTTCTCTACATGATCTCCGATATCGACAAGCCATTTGGCGACATATCCATTGACTCGCGCGTAAATTTTGCTGTCGTACCAGGCGGCGGTCTCGCCGGGCAGTTTCAAGCTCCAGGTCGCTGGCGCGGCTTCAGCGGGCACTATTTCAACGACAGGCTGAGCAGCCGCGTCGACGTGCGTTTCCTCCGTCAGCTCAGTGGCTGCATTGACCTTCAAATGCCGCACGGCCAAAAAAGATACGGCCAGGGCAATGGTCAGCGCAACGGCCAGCCATCGAAGACCGCCGCCTGCCTGTCGGGATCGATTCATTGGGCTCGGCTCGTCTATGGCGCGACGCGGCAAAGAGCTCGGCGGATCAGTCGCCAACATCGCGATCCTCTCGTCAGTCGTGTTCAATATCGTACTACCTCGACATGTTCCATCGCATAAGTCTCCTCGGAGCTTCTGTTCGACCTCCTCAAAAGCCCGTACATGACCGGAACGAAAATGAGCGTGGCGAAAGTTGCGAACATCAGGCCGCCGATCACGGCTCGAGCCAAAGGCGCGTTCTGTTCGCCGCCCTCGCCGACGCCCAACGCCATCGGAACCATGCCAATAATCATGGCCCCCGCGGTCATCAAAACCGGGCGCAGACGCGTATAGCCGGCGGCGATCGCAGCCTCGCGCGCAGAAACCCCGGCATCCATCCTTTGATTGGCGAAGCTCACCACCAAGATGCTGTTGGCGGTCGTCAATCCGATACACATCAGCGTGCCCATCAGCGCCGGAATGCTGACATGGGTTTGGGTCAAAAACAGCATCCACATGACGCCGCCCAAGGCAAATGGAACGGCGGCCAGTACGATCAGCGGATCGATCCAGCTTTGGAAATTGATCACGAGTGCGAGAAAAACGAAGACGACGGCCAAAGCCATTCCGGAAAAGAGTCCGTTATAGCTTTCCTGCATCGTCTCGATTTGCCCGCTGAGGATCACCTTTATGGCTTCTTCGGCGGGCGGTTGATCTTCTGCGAGTATTTTTTCGATGCCGGCGGCCGCGGACGCCAAATCAGTACCTTGAACGTCGGCGTTGACGTCGAAAACCGGCCGAATGTTCAACTGCGATGCGACTAAAGGCTCTTCCACGCGCCCAAAGCTCGCAACATTCATCAAAACCTGACCATTTCCGCTGGCGCTCGCCGGCACGAGCGGGAGGGTCCAGAGATCGTGCGCGGAATCGATTTGATAGGTCGGCTGTTGGACGACAAGCGGATAACTGACGGAATTTTTCGGATCGATCCAGAAATTCGGCTGCGTCTGCGCGCTCGAATTGGTGGTGACGATCACATTTTTGGCGATGCTCGTCTGATCCATGCCGACTTGTTGCGCCATGGTTCGATCGACATCGATGGAAAGCGCGGGCGCGTTAGGGACCTGAAAGACATGCGAGTCGACGACACCAGACACGCGGCGAATGTCATGAGCAATCTTCGAAGCGAGCGCAAACGCCTTCGCATCGTCCGGCCCCGACACGCGAACGTCGATCGGCGCGGGTTGCCCGAAGTTCAAGACTTGATCGACAATATCGGCGGGCTGGAAAAAGAATTGTAGGGATGGAAATCGCGCCGGCAGCTCGCGTCTTAAATCGGCCATATGAGCCGCCGTCGGCGTGTGCTCTTTTTTCAGCGAAATGAGAATTTCGCCGTCCATCGGGCCGACAGTCGCCGAGTCACTAAGCGCGATGTTGATACCGCTATAGGGTAAGCCGATATTATCCAAGACGACGTCGATCTGATCATCGCCGACGATCTGTCGGATCTCGTGCTCGACCTCGGCAAAATAGCGTTGCGTCTCCTCCAACCGGGTCGCCGGCGGCGCGCGGACGTGAAGACGCATTTGTCCCGCGTCGACTTGCGGGAAGAAATCTCTGCCGAGGCTCGGAAAGAGCGCCAGCGAGCATATCATCAGGCCTATGAAGAAAAGGCTGGCGAGGCCGGCGCGTCCGACGGCATAGGTGACGCCGTTGCGATAGGAATTGCGAAAACGATCGAAGCCGGCGTTGAATCCGAGATGGATCGCCCGAAATGGATTGAAGCCCCTCGGCCGCGCGTGTTCCGCTTCGGCGTGGCTCTCCACGCTCGAGCGCATCAGCGACCTGAAAAGTATCGGCACCAGCGAAAACGACAAGGCGAGGCTGGCGATGAGCGCCAGGCAGACCGAGACTGAGAGCGGTGAGAAAAGATACTTTGCGGTTCCCTGAAGAAGGAAGATCGGCACGAAGACAATGCAAATGCAGAGGGTAGAGAGCATCGTCGGGACGCCCACCTCGCCGGCGCCGCTGACGATCGCGGTGGTCAGAGGCTCCTCCATGCCGACATGGCGCTCGATATTTTCGATGACGACAGTGCCGTTATCGACCAATATGCCGACCGCCAAGGCAAAGCCGCCAAGGGTCATGGTATTCAACGTCTCGCCGCCGACGTACATCAGGACGGTCGCGGTGATGATCGACATCGGGATCGTCGCCAAAATAATCAGCGTCAACCGCCAATTGCCTAGGAAGAGGAGGATCATCAGCGCGGTCAAACCGGCCGCCATCAAACCGCCCATGACGACGCTGTTCAAGGCCGCTTTGACGAAGACCGATTGATCGAAAATTGCCTTGACCACGACGCCCGGCGGAATCAATTTTCGAATATCGGGCAACGCGTCTTTCACGCCGTCGATTACCGCGAGCGTCGAGACGCCGCCGGTCTTGCGCACCGACATCAAAGCGCCGGGCGAACCATTGACGGCGACCGAATTGGTCTGGACTTGATAGCCGTCATGGACATGGGCAACGTCGCTGACGAAGACCATCTTCCCATCGACGGCTTTTATCGGGAAATTATTGATCGCAGCGATCGCATTGGGACTGTTGTTCATCGACAAGGCGTAGTCCTTCACGCCGATCTTCACGTCGCCGGATGGAAGGATCACATTCTGTTTCTGGATCGCGTCGCTGACGTCGGTCGGCGAAAGCCGGCGCGCCTGAAGCGCCTGCATGTCGAGATCGACCATGATCACGCGAGGCTTGCCGCCGTAGGGGTAAGGAACCTCAGCTCCATGTACGACCGCCAAGTCGGGGCGGATGATGTTCTGGCCGAGATCGTTAAGCTTGGTGTCCGGCAGCGAATTGCTAGCGAGGCTGAGCTGAATGATCGGCACGTCCGTCGCGCCATAGCGAATGACCAAGGGCGGCGTGATGTTCGGCGGCATGTATTTGAGCACCACCAGGGCGCTGCTGGCGAGCTGCGAGATCGCGCGCGTGACGTCGGCGCCTTCGTGGAGATAGATTTTCTCGACACCGACGCCGTAGTAGCTCGTCGCTTCGATCCGAGAGATGTCGTCCACCAACGAAGCAAGCTGGCGCTCATGCAGAGTAAGAATCCGGTTCTGAATGTCCTGCGCGCTCATCCCGTTGTAGGTCCACACGACGCTGACGACGGGAATGTCGATTTCCGGAAAGATATCGACGGGCATACGGGTAATTGCGCCCGCCCCGAGAATACAGATCAATATTAGCGCGGCGATAACCGTGTAGGGACGTTTGAGAACGCCGGCGACGAAAGACATCAAGAGATCCTATACCGTCGGTTCCGCCCGTAGCCCCGTCGATGCAAATCTGTACCGTCAGAGGGCTGCTCTTGTGATGCGTCGTCCGTCCCAAACTGCCCCGCACGAAACCTCGAAGCCC
>JASLHV010000424.1 GCA_030153205.1 Roseiarcus sp.
AACCAGCACGCCGCCTGAAAGGCGACGTGTTCTCCTTGAACATAAGGCTCGAAAGCGGCGCGGACTGTCTCGATCACGCGAGCGCGCATCGCATCGCCTGCGTCAGGAAGAACTTGTCCGAGAGGGCCGAGCCGAGTGACGTAATGAAGCAGCTCTTTCTCAGGGAGAGTGCAGACGACATCGATCGGCTGGATGTTGGCCTCAACCCAACCGCTCTCCGCCAAAATGTGCGCGACGCGGGCTTGATCAGCAAAGGCGAACTGTCCAGGCCCGTCGAGTTGACGAGGCGGGAGGTTGGGCAAGAGGGGCGCCGCTGCGCGTTCCGCCGTGGTCATGAACGGATTTTCCGCGGCGCTTCGCCACGCTATAAACCGCAGCTTGGCGCTTTTCTTCGCGGCGCGTCGCAGATTTGTGAAAGCCTGCGTAAAGTCGTCGAAAAACATAACGCCAAACCGCGAGATGATGATGTCAAAGTTGACCGGCTCGAACGCATGAGTTTGCGCGTCACCGCAGATGAAGCGTGCGGACACGTTCTCTCGTTCGGCGCGAGCATGAGCGGCGGCAATCATCGGCGCCGAAATATCAACGCCGACGCATGCGCCGCCCTCGGAAAGTCGACGCGCAATGGCGAGGGTTGTGCCGCCCGTGCCGCAGCCAACATCGAGCACGTGATCACCCGGCCTGACGAAGGTTGATTCAAGGAGCCGCTCTTCCAATGGCTTTAGCATTTGATCGAGCAGCGTCTGCGCTTCGACCCATGCTTGCCCGGCACGGCCGTTCCACCGCGCGGCCTGATCATTGTCGATCGCATGCGCGACATTCGTCTTCATTGACATGCTCCGAAAACAGCAAGCCCGCTACGATGCGAGTTCAAGGTGACTTGAAGTCAAGGGGAAAATCCGACGTGAAAAGCCGATCCGATGTGAAAAGCCGTCCGCGAAAAAACGCTTGAAGCGCTTCCGGCATCGGCAAACCGCCGATTTCCCTTTGCAGAAAATTGCTTTACGAGGCGGCGTTCCCGAGCTCGAGGTCAACAATGGACGCCGCCGCCAAGCCTTTTGACGATATTCGCAATCTGCTGCGCTCGCTGCCGGGTCCCGACGAGCAGGCGCGCAAGGCCGTTCGCGCCCGCGAAGGCCAGTTAACCAAGCCGGCAGGCTCGCTCGGCCGGCTCGAAGAGATCGCCGAATTCATCGCCGTCTGGCAGGGCTCGGCTCGACCGCACGTCGATCATCCGCTTGTCGCGGTTTTCGCCGGCAATCACGGCGTCGTCGCCAAGGGCGTCTCGCCCTTTCCACAATCGGTGACGACCGCGATGGTCGCGAATTTCGCCGGCGGCGGCGCGGCGATCAACCAAATCTGCAAGACGTTCGATCTAGGGCTGAAAGTCTATGAGCTCGCGCTCGAAGTCCCGACCGGCGACATCACCGAAGGACCGGCGCTCAGCGAGCGCGATTGCGCTGCGACAATGGCTTTCGGCATGGAAGCTTTGTCGTCAGGCGCCGATCTCCTCTGCCTCGGCGAGATGGGCATCGGCAACACGACGATCGCCGCAGCGATCTACCATGCGCTTTGGGGCGGGCGGGCGGAAGATTGGGTCGGCCGCGGCACCGGCGTCGACGACGACGGATTGAAGCGAAAGGCCAAGGCTGTCGCGGATGCGGTTGCTCTGCATGGCGAACATCTTCATGACCCTCTCGAAGTCTTACGCCGTCTCGGCGGCCGCGAGGTCGCCGCCATGGCTGGCGCGATAATCGCCGCGCGGCTTCGGCGCACGCCAGTCGTTTTGGACGGCTACGTCGTCTGCGCCGCGGCGGCGGTGTTGCACGCGCTCGATCCCGCTGCGCTCGATCATTGCGTTGCTGGCCATGTCTCAGCCGAAGGCGCGCATCGTGAAGTCCTCAAACGCCTTGGCAAACCGCCGATCCTCGATCTCGGTATGCGCCTTGGCGAAGGCTCAGGCGCAGCGCTTGCCGTTGGCGTCATCAAAACCGCGCTCGCTTGCCACACGGGAATGGCGACATTCGCTGAAGCGGGTGTGGCGGGAAAAGAGGGCTAAGCGCTTCAAGGCGCCGGCGTCAGTGAAAGCGTGTCGATGGTTTTCTTCAATAAAGTGTATCCCATCGCGCTCATCGACATCGATTGTTCTTCGCGCAACATTCGCGTCATGCCGCCTTCGACGGTAATTTCGTCGTGCTCGTCGATTGAGAATTTCATTTCTTTGATCATAGCGGCGACTTTGGGCGGCATCGGCTTGTCGCCGTCGAGGCCGAGTTTCTGCATCATGGAGAGCGCGAAATCTTTCATGCCTTCCGGGTCGGTCTGACTGTCGCGAACGTAGGTGACGGCTCCGGTCTTTGCGTCGACCTTCGCGATCTTGAATGTCGCTGTCATTTTGATGGACGGGCCGCCGAGCGGATTTGGAGACACGCTTGATTCCTGACGCGTCTCGCCAAACTTCAAACCCGTGTTTTGCCCGACCGCCAGCCGCGAGACTTCTTGCAGATAGATTTTGGCGGCGTCGGCGCCCTCGACATTCAGCATGCCATCGAAGGCCGGCCGCAGGACCGCGGCGAGTTTCGGAGCGCCTTCAAAATTCTTGAACGTGCGATCGACAAAAGCACGCATTGTCGTCTTCGCCTCGTCGATATTGTCGACTTTGACTGGCTTTCCGGAGGCGTCAATCTCAGCGTCAACCACGAGATCCTTGAGAATAGAGAGAACCGGCTTCATCAGCGGCACGGAAGGCGCGTTGCCCTCGATCGCGATATCACGCATCACATAAAGGACGTGGAATCCCGCAGCGGTCTTCCCTTCGATCGTCAATTCGCCACGGCTTTTGACCTGATTTGTGCGTACGCCATCGGGGCGGTTGTCCGTCTCGTCCGACTGCGACTCGACGATCCACCGGCTTCCGATCGGCGGATTGTAAGGAAGCTCCGTCCATTCCTCCGCCACCGCTGGAGCGACAAGTGACAGCGCGAAGAAGCCCGCGACCAAGACCGATTTCAGGGAAATTCCATGCTCCGCCCCTTTGCGCATCGAATCCTCCGCTGGGCCACACGCCCCCGAATCCTTTACGGGACGGTGTCGGGAGAGGCGTGCAGAAAATCCCCTTGACGCAACGTCCAGCGGATCGCACATATTATTTAAGTGGAGGTAGGCGTGAATATGCGCTCTCGAAGGCCGTCGTCGTCAAGCGTGGTAATTGGACGGGTCCATGGAGGAGCTTTGTCGGACTTTGCCAGCGCCAAAGGCAAGACTGTTCGCGTGCTTGATAGTGCTGTTTATCGAAAGGCGACCGCCCGCGCGGGCAAAACGCTCGGCGATATGAGGGCTTCTCCGTCGGTGTCCCCAAAACGGAAATGACCGCCGCCGGCGAAGGTCCAAATCACAACCCGCTCTATGACACTTTCGTCGACGTGCCAGAAGCGGATCGGCTGCAGGGCCTTATTGCTTACGGTCTCTACAAAAAAGCTAAGCAGGAATGGGCATCTGACCATTTTGCGCGCGAGAATCGGTCGCCGAATGACGGCGAGCTAACGGCCTATATTAGAACGTGGACACCCTCTCAGGTCGAGGGGAAGAGAGTGGAAGCGGCAAATGCGCTTGCCGAATATGCGAGCGAAGTCGTCGAATCGGCACGACCTCAAATTCTTAAAGAGGCCCTTCAAGGAAGCGTGGGGCGGGCCCTTTGGCTCGGGATACTAACGAATTTCGTCTACACTTTGATTCTCATCGGCCTCGTTATTCTTCTGAAATGGGCAGGCGTTGATTTATTGGCCCTTTGGGAAAAGGCATCGCCGCCGGTGACGCCGTAGGGCCAATCGACCACCTCGGGCTGGCGGCCTCTCCTCAACCCAACGCAGCGCCTGCACTTAAGTACAACCATATGCTTTGGCGCGGTTGCACTGCTGCCCGACGAGACGGTGATGCGGATCACACGAGGACTCGGTCCGGGCGCAGGAAAAAGATTCATAGAATCTCGCAACGATCGTCTTCGTCGTCTGCTCCTCACCGTTTCAGCCGGTAACCGGTCCTGAAAATCGCGACGACGCCGACGAGACACAAAATCAGAAAGACGGCGGTCATGCCCAGGCTGACGCCGACTCCGACATCGGCCGTATTGAAAAAACTCCAGCGAAACCCGCTGATGAGATAAACGACCGGATTGAACAGAGCGACCTTGCGCCAGAACGGCGGCAACATGGCGATGGAATAAAAGCTGCCGCCTAGGAACGTCAGCGGCGTGATGATCAGAAGCGGCACGAGTTGCAGCTTTTCGAAATTATCGGCCCAAATGCCGATGATGAATCCGAACAAACTGAAAGTCGCTGCAGTGAGTACGAGAAACAGCAGCATCCAAAGCGGATGATCGATCCGCAGCGGCACGAACAGACTCGCGGTCGCAAGAATGATCAAACCGAGAATGATCGACTTCGTCGCCGCCGCGCCGACATAGCCCAGCACGATTTCGAGCGGCGAAATTGGCGCTGAGAGAATTTCATAGATCGTGCCGACGAAGCGCGGGAAATAAATGCCGAACGACGCGTTGGAAATGCTCTGCGTCAATAAAGACAGCATCATCAGACCCGGCACGATGAAGGCGCCATAAGCGACGCCATCGATATCGGTCATGCGCGCGCCGATCGCCGCGCCGAAGACAACGAAATAGAGCGACGTGGACAAGACCGGCGCAACGATGCTTTGCAGCAAAGTGCGGCGCGTCCGCGTCATTTCACCGCGGTAGATCGCGAGGACCGCGCGCGGGTTCATGCGCCCGCCCTCACGATATCGACGAATATCTCCTCGAGCGAACTCACCTTGGTCTGAACGTCCTTATAGGCGAGACCCGTCGCATCGAGCGCTTGGAACAATGGCTTGACGCCACTCGACTCGCTTTGAGCGTCATACGTGTAGGTCAATTCGCGTTTGTCCGGGGAAAGCTGCAGGGCATAGCCGGCGAGACCGTCAGGAATAGCATCGACCGGCTCTCGCAGAGACAAGATAAGCTGTTTCTTACCGAGCTTGCGCATCAACACGTCCTTTTCCTCGACGAGGATAAGCGCGCCTTTGTTGATGACCCCGATTCTGTCGGCCAACTCCTCGGCTTCTTCGATGTAATGGGTCGTCAGAATGATTGTCACGCCGGCGTCGCGCAAAGTCCGAACGATCCGCCACATGTCGCGTCGCAGCTCGACGTCGACGCCAGCGGTCGGCTCGTCCAGAAAGAGAATCGAAGGCTCGTGGGCGAGCGCCTTGGCGATCATCACACGCCTTTTCATGCCGCCGCTGAGTGTTCTGCTCGGGCTATCGCGACGATCCCAAAGCGATAAATCGCGCAGTACTTTTTCCAGATAAGCGGGATTGGCAGGCCGACCGAACAAACCGCGACTAAAACGCGCGGTGTTCCAGACCGACTCAAACATATCAATGGTGAGTTCCTGCGGGACCAACCCGATATTTGACCGCGCCGCGCGATAGTCCCGGACGACATCATGGCCATCCGCGGTGACGACGCCGCTGCTTGCGTTCACGATCCCGCAGACGATGCTGATCAGAGTCGTCTTGCCGGCGCCGTTTGGTCCAAGCAGCGCAAAAATCTCGCCGCGACGAATGTCCAAATTGATGTTGTCGAGCGCACGGAAATCGCCGTAGCTCTTGGAGAGATTTGAGATCGAGACGATGGGTCGCCTGGCGGCGTTCGGTGAGGCGTTTTCGGGGAGCAAGCGGACCGGCCGGTTAAGACGAAAGAAACGAAGGAATCGGGCGACGCGCCAGTCTAGCTCACCCTATGCGCAAGACCTATGACTCAAGAGCGCAGGAGGTCGGCGCGAACTCCATCTCCCGATATAGGCTACGGTTAGCTATCCGCAAGCCCATCGCATGCGTTGAGGGACGCAGAAAAAACGTCAACGACAACCAATACCGGCCGCGAGCCACGGCCGGTATGAGAATGATCTCATTCCGTTAAGAAAAGTTCGTCCAGCCGAACTGCGAGGGCGCTAGCGATACCAACAATAACCGTGCCGGCAGACGCGGCGATGCGGATATATGAAGCCGGGACCGAAGCAGAAGCGGTACCAATGATACCCCGTCTCACCCATGCGGTAACACCCGGCGCTCGCTTCGCCAGACGTCAAAGTCAGACCCGCGAGAATGATAGCAGCGGCGGTCAAAGTAATCTTACGCATAAACCCTCTCCGTTTTAATCGCCGCATCCGAACCCCTCTACGCGAAGGGGTTCTCCCAGGCCACGCGGCGTCGCGCCGCACAGGCGAGCAATTGAACGCGGCAGGAGCGTATAAGTTCCATGATTCTTTCAAACGTCACGCCGCCTTCGCCACCGGGCTGGCCTTTGCGACGCGCAGGGCGTAGTACACAGCGCCTCCAATAGCGACGCCGAAGAACCAGCCGTAGACGCCCCACCACGTCGGAAGCAGCGAGGTGAAATTCGGCAGAACGCTCGAGAAGAGCGCGCCGACCGCCGCCGCGATGATCGCGCTTGCGTTCCAACCGCTCTGATAGCGATATTCACCATTTTCTTGATAAAGCGCCGGCACGTTCACGACGCCTTTGGCGATCAGATAATAGTCGACCATCATCACCCCGAAGATCGGCCCCATTGTCGCGCCGATGCCGCCGACGAAGGCGGCGGCGCTGCCTTCCCAAGGCGCGAAGGGATAGAGGACAAGCGCGATCAACGCTGCGATATAGCCGCCCTTTTTGAAGTCGATATAGCGCGG